>JBDHMC010000001.1:0-45469 GCA_039656355.1 Gemmatimonadota bacterium
GGGTCGCCGGCGCTGAGTAGGTGAACGGCCAAAAGCCCCAACAGGCCAATCACTACCAGGTAGTAGATCGTCGGGAGGATGGTCTTCCTTAAGGTGGCTCCTTCCCTCCCCAATAGTCCAACAGTGGCTGAGGCCGCCACCACATTGTGAATGGCGATCATGTTTCCGGCAGCCGCCCCCACTGCCTGGAGGGCAACGATGAGAACCCCTGAGATCATGAGGCGGTCCGCCACGGCGAACTGAAAAGCCGAAAACATGAGATTACTCACGGTGTTCGACCCTGCGATGAACGCTCCCAGGGCCCCCGTCACCCCGGCGAACATTGGCCAAATCTGGCCTACGTTCGTTGCCACCCATTCGGCCATGGCAATGGGCATGGAAAAGAACCCGGCCCCATTCACGTCGGAGTTGATGTAGACACGGACCATTGGCACGGTAAAGACCAGGACGAATCCGGCTCCGAGAAGAACGCGGGAGGACTCCGATAGAGCGCGCCTGAGAGCCTGCCCTGTCATCCGGTGCATGAAGAAAGTGATCCCCACAACCACCAACAAGATGAAACCCGGGAGATACAGGGGGGCGGTTGTGGCAGCGATTCCAGTGGCGAAAATGTCATCCCAGGCGAAGCGGACCGCACGGAGCCAATCCCCGATGGGTAGTTGGGGAAGCCTGGAAATTACCAGCAGGACGGCCAACATCAGGTAGGGCGCCCAGGCGGTGCCGGTGGAAATGTGCCTTTGGTCCCCGTCCTCTTCCTCCTTCACCTCGAGTCCGCTCACCCACTCGGCCGGCCAAGCCGGCGCCGGAGGGAAATCCCAGGTATCCTTCGGAACCAGGAACCCTCTTTTGGCTGCGAAGGTGACGATGATCAGGCCCACCGGTGCACCCAGGAGGGAGGGAAACTCCGGCCCCAGGAAGATCCCGGTCAGGGTATAAGGAACGGTAAAAGCCAAGCCACCCAGCAGGGCAAAGGGGAAGATGGAGAGCCCTTCTGTCCAAGACTTCCTCCCGCCGAAAAACCTAGTGGTCATCATCACCATAAACGTGGGCATGAGGGTTCCGGCGATCCCGTGAAGGACCACTGCCCGGGCCGTCACGAGGCGAAGGAACTCCCTCATTTCGATTCCGGCCACCGCCATCTGAGCTTCAAAGAGTTCACCGCCCACCCCACCCTGAACACCCACCAGAATGGGTGTTCCCACACCCCCAAAAGTGACGGCGGTACTCTGAATCATCATCCCGATCATGACCGCTGCCGCCGCCGGGAACCCCATGGCCACCATCAATGGTGCACATACCGCTGCGGGAGTTCCAAATCCCGACGCGCCCTCGATAAAAGAGCCGAAGAGCCAGCCCAGGAGCACGATCTGGACCCTTCGATCGTCACTGATGGCGTGAAATGACCGGCGAATGGAGGCGACCCCTCCCGAGTGTTCCAGGGTTTTCAGGAGAAGAAGGGCACCGAAAATGATGAAAAGGAGGTCGAAGGTGAGGAAGAGCCCCTGAACGGAAGCCGCCCACACCCTAACCCACTCCATCTGCCATGCACCCACCGCAACAGCCACGGCGGCGAGGTATACGGCAGGCATGGCCCATTTGGCGGGAATTCGAAAACCCACAAGGAGAACGCCGGCCAGAAAGATGGGAAAAACGGCCAGAAGGGCCTGCATGCCAAGGGTCATCAGGGATTTCTCCTCATCAATCCTCTACCAGGATCACGTCTAACGTTCGAGGGCCGTGGACCCCTTCCACTCTGACCAACTCGATATCAGAGGTAGCCGACGGCCCAGAGATCAGCGTAAGGGGTGACCGAGTCTCCTTCAAGGTGTCCCTCAAGGGTTCCACCGCCTCCGGTACCGTCTCCACCACCTGATCTTGAAAAACCACACAAAGGTGGTAATCCGGAAGGAGCGTAAGGGCTCGACGCCCCTGGGTACCCCCCCCATCCAGGACCAGAGTACCCGTCTCGGCGATGGCCAGGGTGCATCCGGTGAGCACGGCGTGGGCGGAAGCCAGCTGGGTTACATCAAGGGCTTCTGGGTTGAGATCCCGAGAGATTTCCAGGCCAGGCCAGGAGGCCTCACGAATCCAGAAATCCGGGATACCAGGAGGGAGAATCACAGTCATGGCTTCCCGGGCACGCAGCCTCAGAGAGATGGTCTCGGAAAGCTCTGGGAACCCGCAGCGGACCACCGAGGCTTCATAGTCCACGATTCGGTCCTGGAGGAGGTCCAATAACTCGCCGGGGCCACGGGTACCCCGTCTGCGGTAATTCCGGGGAATCGGCGAACCGGTTTCGCCCTCCTCAGGCAAGATGCCGTCCGAGGTAAGGCCCTCTTCCACTCCAAGAGCGCCCCGGATTTTTCCCAGGATCAGGTCCCGTGCAGTAATCATTTTCCACCTCCCCCAGGCCGTGTAGCTGGAGCCCGGGGCTTCGGTCTTTTCTCCCACCATTCCCGGAAACTCTCCTCCGCCAAGGCCGGAAAGTCCCTTCCTGAGGTCCAACCCTCCCCATACCCGGGCAAATCGCTGACCCAACCGTCCTGGGCCCGGCTCTTCAGGAACTTCCTGGCCGCGAAGAGCCCCCACCGATACGCCACCCGGGAGCGAAACATCAAGCCCATCTGCCGCATGATCAGGCGTTCCTGATTGGAGCCACCCTTGGACCCCGGCCCGCCCCTGGTCTCTACGCTGCGGCCTCGAAGGTGAAGCAAGACACGGGGGATCTCGATCCTCACCGGACACACTTCACCGCAGGCCCCGCAGAGTGTGGAGGCAAAGGGGAGAGAGTCGTGGACCCCGGGACCCAGGAGCTGTGGGGTCAGAATCGACCCGATCGGCCCCGGGTAGGTTGCGTGATACGCGTGACCGCCCACCCGCCCATAAACGGGGCAGATGTTGAGGCAAGCGCTGCACCGAATACAATGGAGGGCCTGGCGGCCCACAGGATCCTCCAGGACCCTTGTTCGCCCGTTATCCAGGAGCACCAGATGGAACTCCTGTGGTCCGTCCCCAGGGTGGACTCCGGTCCAGAGGGAGGTGTAGGGGTTCATTCGCTCCCCAGTGGCCGACCGGGGGAGAAGCTGAAGGAAAACTTCCAGATCCTGGAAAGAGGGAAGGACTTTCTCGATACCCATGAGTGTGATGAGGACTCGGGGCAGAGTCAGGCACATTCGGCCATTTCCCTCCGACTCCACCACCCCTACCGTTCCCGTGTCCGCCGCGGCGAAGTTGGCGCCGCTCACAGCCACTTCCGCCGCGAGGAATCTCTCACGGAGGTGAAGGCGGGCAGCCTCTGCGAGCACCGCCGGCTCATCCGTGAGATCGGGATTCCCCAGGTGCTCCCTGAAGAGATCACGAATCTGGGTCCGATTCTTATGAATCGCCGGCACCAGGAAGTGGGAGGATCTCTCCGACGCCAGTTGGATGATGAGCTCAGCCAGGTCCGTCTCGACCGCCGAGATTCCTCGAGCCGCCAGAGCCGGGTTTAAACCCACTTCGTCGGTGGTGATGGATTTGACCTTCACCACCTCGGAAGCCCCCGCCGCCACGACGAGGTCCCCGATGATCCGATTGGCCTCCTCCGCGTCTCGGGCCCAGTGCACCGTTCCCCCAGCCCGGATCACCGCCTTCTCGAGCTGCACCAGGTATTGGTCGAGCCCCAGGAGAGCCTCCTCCTTGATGGCCTTGGCTGCGGAAGTCAGTTCCTCCCAATCGGGGAGTTCCCCGACCACGACAGCTCTTTTGGCCCGGATCGCATGGGTGGCCTTCCTCAGGTTCTCTCTGAGCTGGCCATCGGCGAGGGCGGCGGGAGCCGAGGAGGCAAAGGTGGGGAGAGGTCGCCCTGATGACCGTCGACGCCCCTTCCGTTTGCGTGGCCCCTCACTCACGGCCGCCCCCCTTCTCTGCTGTCCAGGATCTCCGCGAGGTGCATGACCCGAAGGTCCTTGCCGTGCCCGCCACTCCCCCTCTTCGCCCTGAGGATCCCAAGGCGGTGCATCCCTCCGGCAATGTGCATGAGGCAAGAGTTGTCCACCCCGGTGAGGACCTCAGCGTCAGAGCTTCGAACGTCCTGAATCTTGTCCGAAAGCATGGCCTCCGACGTATGGGGGTTTTTTACAGCGAAGGTCCCCCCGAAACCGCAACACTCCTCGGGGTTGGGTAGCCCTACCAACTCCAACCCCTCAACCGCCCGCAGGAGACGCTCCGGAGCATCCCCCACATCGATCCCTCTCTTGGAGTGGCAGGTAGGATGGAGGGCCACCCGGCTGCGGAAGGAGGCACCCAGCTCCTCCACACCCAACCTCCCCACCAGGAACTCACTCATTTCGTAGGTCCGGGCCCCCAGGGCCCTGGCCTCCGACTCGAGAGAGTCGTCGCCCACTTCGGATGCCAGGACGGGATACTGCTCCCGGACCATCGCCACACAGGAAGCCGAGGGCGCCACCACAACCTCCGCACCGTCAAAAACCCCCAGAAACCGTTGGAGCAGCCGCCGAGCCTCCCCTCGGTACCCAGTATTGAAGTGAATCTGGCCGCAACAGGTCTGCTCGGGTGGGAAGTCCACCTGGTGGCCCAAACCCTCGAGGATCCGAACCAGAGCCGCACCTGTTCTGGGAAACAAGGCGTCATTGAAGCAGGTGATGAAAAGTGCGATGCGCATTGGCGCGCGTATGCCCCCTGGCAACAGTCAACGAGGCGGGGACGATACGGGTTCCCCAGCTCCGGAGTTGGACGAATCTTGATCCCCTCGCCCCGGAGGGGCAACTTCAGCCGACCGAGTCCTTCGGCCGGACGGCCCCGGTTTCGGTTTTCCACGACGCCTTTCGGAGCGGAGGAGCCTGTCTGCGCCATGGAGACAGCCAAGGACCGATCTCTTTTTCTGGACCCCAATCTCAACATCATCTTCGGGGTAACCCTCCTGGCTGTCCTGGGGGTCTCCTCCGTTGCTCCGGTTTTTCCTTCCGTCGCCCGAGAGTTGGGTGTTGCGCCGGAAGCGGTGGGTCTCCTTATCACCGTTTTCACCCTCCCTGGGATCATCCTCACACCCGTCCTGGGGGTCCTGGCGGACCGATTTGGAAGAAAACAAGTCTTGGTCCCTGCTCTGGTCCTCTTCTCCCTGGCCGGGTCATCCTGTTCCCTGGCTCGTGATTTCGAGGTCCTCCTCCTTCTGAGGTTCCTCCAGGGCGTGGGCGCCGCATCCCTCGGATCTCTGAACGCCACCCTTATCGGAGACCTCTTCAGGGGCAATCAGCGGACCGAGGCCATGGGATACAACGCCTCGGTGCTGAGCATCGGGACGGCAGTGTACCCATCCCTCGGAGGCGCCTTGGCAGCCCTGGGCTGGTACGTGCCTTTCGCACTTCCCATCGTGGGGTTGGGGGTCGCCCTGGCTGTTCTTCTGCGATTGGAGGCCGTCGAAGTCGAGCCAGGCGAGGGACTCAAGACCTACCTGCGGGAGGCAATGTCGGGCATGAAGAACCGAAAGGTCATGGGCCTTTACCTGGTTTCCGTCATGACCTTTATCGTCCTCTACGGAGCCTACACGACCTTCATCCCCCTCTACTTGTCTGACCGTTTCGGCTCCACGGCCCTGGGTATCGGGTTGATCATGACCGTGGGATCACTCTCGACGGCCATCACAGCTTCCAGCCTACGTATCCTCCGTCGGTACCTGTCGCCTGAACGCCTCATCGCCAACGCTTTCGCACTCTACGCGCTCGCTTTCCTGGCCATTCCGTGGTTACCCGGACACTGGCTGGTCGCTATCCCCGTAGCCCTCTTTGGCGTGGCCCAGGGGATGAACTACCCGGTTGTCATGAGCCTTTTGGCCGGGCTCGCCCCAACAGAGCACCGCGCCATTTTTATGTCGGCAAACGGAATGGTGCTGAGAGTCGGCCAGACGTTGGGGCCGCTCATCATGGCGGGAGTTTTCGCTTGGGGAGGGATGGAAGCGGTGTTCTACGCGGCCACGGGAATCTGCATCGGGATGTTCTTACTCCTCCCCCTGATGATCGGAAAGAAGTAGTCCAGCAAACCCACGGTGGGGCCCCTCAGTGCTCCCCTATCAGCGCTCCAATATCAGCGCTCCAATATCAGCGCTCCAATATCAATGCTCCAATATCAGTGCTCCACGATCCATCTTCGAACCGCCTCTTCCTGGTCGCGGGTGGTGAGAAGGACCAGCACATCCCCCGGTTCGACCCGGGTGTCACCCTTCGGGACCAGCGCCCTTTCTCCACGGCGCATGAGGGCGATCAACGTGCCCCCGGGGAGTGGGATCTCCCGGATTCTCCGGAAACATAGATCCTCCTGCCCTTCCCTGACCTGAATCTCCATCTGAACCGATTCCCCGTGGCGCGGGGTGACCTCGGTTCCGGTTCGCTGAAGTAAACTTTGGTGCTCGTCCGCCAGCTCCTTGAAAGCCCAGAGAAGCTCATTCCTTCGAAGAACGCCGGTGACCTTTCGAGGATCGTCCACCTCCACTACGGGAATCTGATAGACCGCCCGGGCAGCGAAGCGGCGGAAGGCGGTCCTGAGTGGCTCCCCCGGGGTGCAGGTCGTCAGAGCGGTCGTCATGACGTCCCGGACAGTCGCGTCCTCCGACCTTCCTGATACAATGGCAGCCTCCAGGTCCGTCTCGGTGACGATACCAAGGAGAAGATCCTCCGGGCCTACCACCAGCCAACTTCGGATTCTCCCCTCACGGGCCACCTCGGCCAGGTGGTCCAAGGAAAGGTCCGGCGGAACCGTCTCGAACTCGGGAGACATGGCATCCGTCACCAGCAGGAGATCCAGGACACCCATCTCCTGTTGAGGAGCCGCCAGGGCTCCCTTTCTTCGAAGCTTGATGGAGTAGATGGAGTCATGGTAGATGGCCGAGGCCATAAGGTGAGCCACAACGACGGCGAACATCAGCGGGAGAATGATCCGGTAATTATCCGTCATTTCGAAGAGGATGATGATGCCGGTGATCGGGGCGTGGGCTGCGGCAGCGAACAGGGCCGCCATACCCACCAAGGCATAAGCCCCGGGGGGTGCTGTAAGGTTGGGGAGGAACTGGTTGGCCACTTTCCCGAAGGCGCCGCCGGCCATGGCCCCGATGAAGAGGGCTGGGGCAAACACACCCCCTGATCCCCCAGCTCCCAGGGTCACCGACGTGGCTAGCATCTTCAGCAGGACCAGGCCAAGCATGAGCCCCAGCGCCATCTCCCCCTGGAGCGCCAGCTCCACGCCCTCGTGGCCGATTCCGAAGATGAGGTCGCTTCCGAAGTAACCCAGGGCACCGACACCCAAGCCACCGACGAGAGCCTTCAGGCTGGGCCTGAGTTTCCAGGCATCAAAGGAATCTTCGAACCAATACACGCTCTGGACATAGGCGAGGGCAATGAGACCCGTGAAGACACCGAGAGCCAGATAGAGGAGGAACTCCCACTCACTTACCAGGGTGAAGCTCTCGATCAGACGGAAAGCGGGCTCCCGCCCTAGCACGGCCTGGGAGATCGCCGTGGAGGTTACCGAGGCGATCACCACCAACCCGAAGGACCGGGCGGCGAAGTTGCCCAGGATCACCTCCATGGCGAACATGACCCCGGCGATGGGTGCGTTGAAGGTGGCCGCTATGGCTCCCGCCGCCCCTGCCGCCACCATGATGCGGGTCTGATCCGGCCCCAATCCGACGGCTTGCCCGACAGAGCTTCCCAGGGAGGACCCGATCTGGACAATGGGGCCCTCCCGGCCGACCGATCCTCCTGACCCGATGGAGATGGCCGAGGCCAGGGCTTTGACGGCGGCCACTCGGGCCCTGATGCGCCCTCCCAACCTCCGGATGGCATACTGGACCTCAGGTACGCCATGACCCTGAGCCTCCGGGGCCCATCGGCGCACCATCCAGGAGACGACGACCATCCCGATGGCTGGGGCCAGGAGAAGATGGATTCGATCAGCCCAAGGCACCCCGAGGGCTGCCCCCAGACGGCCTCCCTGATCGAAGAAGATCCACTGGACGCCCCTGATCAGCTGGCGGAGAACAATGGCTCCGACGGCCGCCAATGAGCCGATCGTCACGGCCAGCGCCACCGGTGCAACGGTCTCCGAACGCTGGAGACGAACCCGGAGACGGGTAAGGAGTGGAGAGGTCATCGAGGGACCTGTCCGCAAGAATGAGCGAACTGCGTCAAGAGTTTGATCGGACTCTACCAGATGATTCCGTAGTCATCCCCATGGTTGCTGGAGCCGCCCCAGAACCCCCCGTTCACCCAATCGAAAAACACAGCATTGATGGGGCCCGAAGTCCGGGCGGACACCCTCAGTTCGTATCCCATCTGGCGAAGCTGCTCCCGAACTTCCTCGGGGACTGATTCATGGAGGAGCATTTGACCAGGAGAGGAAGTGTGGGCACTAAACGATCCTCTCATCTGGCTACTGTTGATGTTGGGGCCTTCGGCCGCCTGCTGAACATTCATGTCCCACTCCACCATGTTCAGGAAGAACTGGAGCAGGTTCTGGTCCTGGCCGTCCCCGCCCTGAACGGCGAAGGACAGGAAGGGCTTCCCGTCCTTCAGTGCCATGGCGGGCGTGAGAGTGGCACGGGGGCGTTTCCCCGGTTCAACCACGTTGAAGGGGTTGTCGGCAGGATCGGTAACGAAACTCTGCGCCCTTTGACTGAGGCCGACCCCCGTCCGTCCCGCGATGACAGCCGGGATCCAACCTCCGCTCGGAGTGATGGAGACCACCCACCCTTCTTCGTCTGCAGCTTGGATGGACGTGGTACCCGTGTAGAAGGCCTCATCATACAGGTCCTGGCTATCAACCCAACCCCGGGCTTCGCCCCCACCCCGCCGCCCAGGCGTCACGTCCCCCGGAGCCATGTGATCCAGTCCTCCTGCCCCGCCAAGGGTCGTCCAGGAATCCAGGTACTCCTTGAACGGGTTGACGGCATTCATGAAGGGATAGGGATCACCGGGCTTTACGTCCGGATCGTTCATGGTCCAATTGATCTCGCCGAACCGACTCAGGGCATACTCCTTGGAGAGGAGGCCTTCCATGGGTTCCTGGGGTGGGAAGTAGGGATCTCCGTAGTAGAAGTCACGATCGGCGAAAGCCAGGTTCATTACCTGATAGAGGGTGTGCAAGTACTGGGCGCTGTTGAAACCCATTGCCTTCAGATCCACCCCCTCGAGCATATTCAAAGCCTGGAGCATCACCGGGCCCTGAACCCAGGATGTCAGCTTGTAGACATCAATTCCCTTGTAGTTGGTGGAGACGGGTTTTTCGACAAAGACCTGCCAGTTATCCAGGTCTTGCATGGTGAAGAGTCCACCCTCCTCCTGGGTTCCCCTGACGATCTCTTCGGCAATGTCCCCCCGATAGAACCGGTCATAAGCCGCGTAGATGGCCTCTTTCCGACTCTTGCCGTCAGCAAGAGCCCCCGCTTCGGCTTGAACGAGTTTATGGAGGGTCGCCAGGAGATCGGGCTGTCGGAAGATCTCCCCGGCGCGGGGGCCCGGATTCTCCAGATCATCCGGGTGGGTGAAGTAGACGTCTCGTGAGTAGTTCCACTCCTGAATCAAACCCCGAGAGGACCGAATCCGCCTCACGGCGTCCGCTTCCATGGGATACCCGTTCGCCATCTCCATAGCCGGTGCCAGGACCTCTGCCAGGCTTTTAGTGCCGTACTCTGCCAGCATCACCATGAGTCCGCCTGGGGTCCCGGGAGTCACAGCTGCCAGAGGGCCGTCTGCCGGTGGATATCGGTGCCCCTGCTCCTGGTAGAACTCCGCGGTTGCACCTGACGGAGCTGCGCCCAATGCGTTGATGCCCACGACCTCACCCGTGTTGGGGTTGTAGATGAGAGCCTGGGTCTCACCACCCCAGCTGAGGACATCCCACATGGTGGCCGTGGCTGCCAGCATGCCGCAGGCGGCATCTACGGCGTTCCCCCCCTGAACAAAAAGGGTGGCGCCCGCCGTAGCGGCCATGGGTTTTCCGGTGATGGCGACCCAGTGTTTCCCATGCAGGATGGGCTTCTGGGGCCGAAAATTCTGGGCCAAGGCACTGGATGGCAGGCAGACAAGAGTTCCGGCCAGCAGGAGTATGCCACTGACAACGGTTCTGCAAGGGGATTTCATGGGTCCTCCTTCTGATTCGGGCTGGGGACCATGATGGGGCCGAAGGGGGGGCGAGAAAAGGGGAAGTGCCCCAATAGGAACTAGCACACCTGAGTCCGGGGTGGAATTTCGGGTCTCAGGAGTTGGTGATGGCTCTCCGAAATTCCGCCGAGGAGCGTGCCAGGGAGGTCTGGAGGTACCGAGCTTCCTCCCGACTGCTTCGGCTGATGGGCCCTTCCGACCCCGGTTCGACCCCTACTCCCACAAACACCGGGCCATCGGTAGCCAGGATCTCGGGAAGGGCATCTTCGTACCCAACACCCCGGTTGAACGAATAGACCCGAGGGAAGCCTGCAGCCAAAGCCATGCCCGGAAAATCCACATGCCCGGAGCCTGGAACCGGTTGGTTGCCGGTAATCTCGTAGGTTCCGTTCTCCAAAACGAACAGGACCAAGTTCTTTGCGCCGGACCCGGCGATAGTGACCAGAGTGCCCAGACTCATGAGCATGCTCCCATCCCCATTCAAGCAGATGACCCGTCGGGACGGCTGAGCCAGGGCGATTCCCAAAGCGAGGTCCGCCGTGTGCCCCATGGCACTGTCCGCCGATGCAAAATCCAGATCGTGGTCGGACAAGCGACCCCACGGACGGGTCGCGCTCATGCAGGTCACCACCACCTCATCTGTTCGGTACGCGGCCAGAGGCAGAAGCAGCTCTTCTTTGGTGAGCAACGGAGTGACCCCTAGTCGAAGGAAGTGTCGATGAGTACGGCCACGGGTCTCTCGTCTTTCTGAGCTTGGGCAAAGGCTGTTTTGATCGGGGTCAGATCGGAGGGATCTCGGAGATACTGAAAGGGGACTCCCCACGCTCGAAGGGTGGATTCCGTCATGTGAGCGACAGAATCCAGGTCATCTCGAACCAATACACTCACCCAGCGCCTCTGGCTTTCGCGTAGCCCCGGCAGGTGATCAGAAGGAGGATGGGGGCTCCCATTCGGGAGGCCGTTCCGCGGAGGCCGTCCCCCGCCTCCAGAAGGCCCGTATTCTGGATCAGAACCACCGGAATTGCTCCCCCGAGCCAGAGACCCGAAGCCAGCCCTATGGCCTCCCCCTCTCGGGTAGCATAGAGGAGCCGCACGGCCGGATTCCCACCGGGCCCATCTGCAGAGGAAAGCGCAGTCCCCTCAAGAGCGGTGAGAATCAGGGCCGACGTGTTGTCCGGGACCGTGACCACGTGGGTGACACCGAGGTCCTGAAGAAGAGCTACACACTGGATGGCTGCAGCGGAGGCGCCGTGGAGCGGGGAGGCCAGCGTAGTCATCCGGGGAAGAAAAGTCTTGGGAAGAACCCGGGCAAGGGTTCAAACAGAGAAAAGGTGCCTCCTATTCCCAGGGACTCGAAAACCAGGTGGGGAACCCCTATCCTATCAATACGTTTGATTCAACCTCAACCGGGGAGGGGAGAGTGAAGCGCAACCCCGTCGTCTTCGTTGTTTCAGATTCCATGGGTGAAACCGCCCAACTGGTCGCCAAGGCCGTCCTGAGTCAGTTCCCGGAGGGGAATGTGGGACTCCGACGGTTCAGTCATATCGAGACCCCCGACGCTGCTTTGGAGGTCATGAAGGCCGCCCGGGATCAACCTACGATGATCATCTTCACCGTCATCATACCCGAAGTCAGGGAGATCATCAGGTCAAAAGCGGAGCGCCATGGCGTCCCCCTCGTGGACATCATGGGACCGGCCCTGGCGGGTCTGGAGGAGATCTCGGGTGAAGTGGCCCTCCTGGAGCCCGGCCTGATCCACAAGCTCGACGAGCAATATTTCAGGGGCGTCGAGGCCATTGAGTTCGCAGTTAACCATGACGACGGGAAGAACCCACAGGGATACAGGAATGCGGACGTGGTGCTCCTGGGAGTGAGTCGGTCCAGCAAAACTCCCATCAGCATGTACCTGGCCAATCGAGCCATGAAAGTGGCCAACCTCCCTCTGGTCCCCGAAGTGGCCAGCCCACCCGAGTTGCACAGGGTTCCGGTCAAAAAAATCGTGGGTTTGATGATCTCCTCCGCAAAACTCGTGGAGATTCGGAAACTTCGAGTCCGTGCCATGGGGGTACCTGGGAAATCTGACTACACCGATGTGTACCGGATCCAAGACGAGTTGACGTACGCTCGGGGCATCTACGATGAGTTGGGATGTGAGGTCTTGGACGTCACGGACCGGGCCGTCGAGGAAACCGCCTCAATAATCATGGAGTTGGTGGGGAATTCCCGGATGTCAGGGGATTGACCGCCGACGCGGGAGAGCGGGCCCACGACGGCCCCTCGGTTCCATAAGATCTCTGGTGAGAACGCCTGGCGTCACCCGCTTCCCAGGCACAGATTCTGGCGAGGCCGGCGCACGGCTTTCCCCCGCTCAGACATTGGAGTCGATCATGTTCCGGAAGATCGAGGACTTCCTCGGAAGTTGGGCATACGAGACCGAGGCGACGGTGAAGGTTTTCCAGCAACTCACCGACGCCTCCCTGGCCCAGAGGGTGTATTCAGAGGGTCGGACCCTCGGCCTGATCGCATGGCACATTGTCCGCACCCTACCGGAGATGGGAGGCCGGACCGGTTTGAAGGTCCAGGGACCAGGTGAGGACGACCCCGTTCCCCCTACGGCGGAGGAGATCTCCTCCGGATTTAAGGTGGCCGCCGATTCTCTGGGCCATGAAATCCGTACCCACTGGGGAGATGACGACCTGGAGGAGGAGGACGACATGTACGGGGAGATGTGGTCTAGAGGGAAGACGCTGGCCGCCCTGTTGAATCACCAGAATCACCATCGTGGCCAGATGACGGTTCTCATGAGACAGGCCGGACTGACGGTCCCCGGGGTTTACGGACCCTCCCTGGAAGAGTGGGCCGCCTACGGTATGCCCGCCCAGGAGTAGGAGCCTGTTTCCGCCGAGGGGCTCCGGGACAACGAAAGCACGAATCATAGGGAGACGAGAATGATGGCCCATGTTGGACGGATTCTTACGCTCGGATTCTTCGGGCTCCTGGGGCTTGGTGTGACCGGCTCAGCAGGTAACGCTCAGGGAACCCACCCCCTGAATGTGCAGGACCTGTGGGAACTGGATCGGATTTCCGATCCGCAGGTTTCTGCTGACGGAGAGAGAGTGGTGTTCGGACTGAGCAGTCTGGACCGAGAGGCAAACCGGCGTCGCTCAGACCTCTGGGTGGTGGGGGTGGATGGGTCTGGATTACACCGCCTCACGAGCCATCCCGCCTCCGAGTTCAACGCCCGTTGGGCCCCGGACGGACAGGCCGTCTACTTTCTTTCGACGCGATCAGGAAGCTCCCAGATCTGGCGGATCGCCCTGAGCGGCGGTGAGGCTCAACAGGTCACGAACCTCCCGCTGGACATCGGGACCATGGCCGTCTCCCCTGATGGAAGCCATCTGGCCGTCAGCCTGGAGGTATTCCCGGATTGCCCTGATCTGTCCTGTACCGTGGACCGGCTGGGAACGGCGAGGGACCGGGTCGCGAGCGGAGTTCTCTACGACCGCTTGTTCATTCGGCACTGGGACACATGGGAAGACGGTCGAAGGTCTCACCTCTTCGTGCTCCCTTCGAAAGGTGGGGGAGACCCCGTAGACATCATGGCCGGGGTGGACGGTGACTCTCCTTCCGTCCCCTTTGGCGGCCCGGAGGAATACACCTTCACGCCCGATGGCGACGCCGTAGTCTTCACCGCCCGTCTTGTCGGGGAGAAGGAGCCTTGGTCCACGGACTTCGATCTCTACATCGCTCCAGCCGACGGGTCTCACGCCCCCCAACTCCTGACCACGGAAAACCGGGCGTGGGACACTCAGCCGGTATTCAGTCCGGACGGGGGTTCCCTGGCCTATCTGGCCATGGAACGCCCTGGATACGAGGCGGATCGGTTCAGGATTGTGCTGCAGGAGTGGCCGCATGGTGAGACGAGGATCCTCACCCAGGATTGGGACCGGTCGGTAGGGTCCATGACCTTCTCACCGGATGGTCAGACTCTTTTGGTGACAGCTCAAAACCTTGGTAACACATCCCTCTTTACGGTTGATGTGACCTCAGGCGATGTACGGGAGATCCTTCATGAGGGGACGATCCGGTCTCCCTCCTTTGCAGGAGACCGCATCGTGTTCGGGATGGACCACCTCCAGTCCCCGGTGGAGCTATACACAGCCCGGCTGGACGGCACAGCGGTGACACCCATCACCGCTGTCAACCAAAAGAGGTTGGTATCCATCGAGTTGGGTGAACCAGAACAGATGACTTTCCGAGGAGCGGATGGAGACGATGTCTACGCATGGTTGGTGAAACCCGTGGACTTCGATCCGGCCAAAAAGTATCCCGTGGCCTTCATCATTCATGGGGGGCCCCAGGGGTCTTCGTCGAACAACTTCCACTATCGCTGGAATCCCCAGATTTATGCCGCCGCCGGGTACGCCGCCCTCATGGTGGACTTCCACGGCTCTACCGGCTACGGCCAGGATTTCACCGATGCCATCACCGGGGACTGGGGTGGCAAACCTCTGGAAGACCTCCAGAGGGGTTTGGCGGCCGCCGTCGCCCAAAATCCTTGGATGGACGGAGATAGGGCGTGCGCCCTCGGTGCGTCCTACGGCGGGTACATGATCAACTGGATCGAAGGAAACTGGCCAGAGGGATTCAGCTGCCTGGTGAACCACGATGGGGTTTTCGATCAGAGGATCATGTACTACGGAACAGAGGAGCTCTGGTTCCCGGAGTGGGAGCATGGGGGAACGTACTGGGAGAGCGAGGGGGGCTACGAGCGCCACAATCCTGTCATGCACGTGGACAAGTGGCAAACGCCAATGCTCGTGATTCACGGGGCTCAGGATCACCGAGTCC
Organism: Gemmatimonadota bacterium; assembly: GCA_039656355.1. Taxonomy (GTDB): domain Bacteria; phylum Gemmatimonadota; class Gemmatimonadetes; order Longimicrobiales; family Gaopeijiaceae; genus JABDNZ01. The sequence continues at coordinate 15,003 of JBDHMC010000001.1, forward strand.
CCCTCGAGCACGGGATTGGAGCCTTCACAGCCCTTCAGCGAAGGGGTATTCCCAGCCAATTCCTGTTCTTTCCGGACGAGAACCACTGGGTCCTGAGCCCAGCGAACGGGGTTCAGTGGCATGAGGCGGTTTTGGCCTGGATGGAGCGTTGGACGAAGGAGGAGTAAGGAAGGCAGGGGACGGATGTCACAGTCCGTGAATCCAAGCAGGGTCGGTCAGTCGAGCCTGGCGTGGGTCATCGGTATCGCCCTACTGATGGGCCTGGTTGCCCTCACACACTTCTCTGTGGGGTGGGGAACCCTCCTGACCCCCTGGAAGGCAATCCGTGCGGAGATCCTGGCCGCAGCCCTGGGGCTGGTGTTGGGAAGCTATGGGGTCCGAACGATCCGGATTCACACTTACTTCCATCCTGCGACGTCGGGGCGATTCCTGCGGACCTTTCGCGTTGTCCTCGTGCACAACCTTCTCAACACCCTTCTCCCCATGCGGAGTGGAGAGGCCTCCTTTCCGGTCCTCATGGCAAGGGAGTTCCAGGTGCCTTTCTCCAGGTCCATCCCGGGCCTGGTTTACCTACGGGTGTTGGACCTCCATTACGTCCTCTTCCTGGGTGTGGCGGTTCTCTCCTGGAGACAGGGTGGATTAAGTTGGGTTCTCCCCTTGGCCCTGGCCCCGATCCCCTATTGGCTCTTCCGTGCACAGGGCTGGCTTGGCCCGCGCCTCGTGGATCGAAGCGGCCTGATTTCGAGGGTGGGAAGGGATGCCCTGGAAGGTCTCCCCGCCACCTCGGGAATGTTCTGGACGACCTGGGTGTGGACCGCAGTGAACTGGACGGTCAAACTCGCCGTTCTCGCTTGGATCCTCAGGGCTTTCACGCCCATGCCCTTCTCCCACGCACTCCTTGGAAGCACGACCGGTGAACTGTCCAGCGTTCTCCCTTTTCACGGCATCGCGGGAGCGGGAACCTATGAGGCTGGGGTTTTGGCCAGTCTGGTTCCGCTGGGTGTGGAGTTGGAATCTGCTCTGAAGGCCGCCGTAAACCTGCACCTTTTCGTGTTGGGCGCTTCCATTTTGGCCGGAGCCCTCGCCGCCCTTTTCCCCTTTACCAGGAAGAACCCGGATGAAAGCTCCGGTCACTCCTAGTAAGTTCCTTGAATGACCAACTCTTCGAGGAATCAGAGGATATCCGTCGTCATCCCTTTCTTTAACGAAGGGGAAAACGTAGACAAGGTGATGGAAGAGCTTCACAGGGCCATGGAGTCCTCACCGTGGCCCTGGCGCTGGAATCGACGCGGCCCTCGGGGACCTGATCGTGACCCTGGACGGGGATTGCCAGAATGATCCGGAAGACATCATCCCCCTGGCCCGCCGATTGGTCCGGGAAGAGTTGGACCTATTGGTGGGTTGGAGGAAGAGTCGTCGTGATGGATTCTTTCTACGTCGCATACCATCAATCCTGGCCAACCGCCTCATCGGCCACGTAACCGGCGTCCGCCTCCACGACTATGGATGCAGCCTCAAGGTCTATCGGGCTTCAGTGCTGAAAACTGTGAGACTGTACGGGGAGATGCATCGATTCATCCCTGCATGGTTTGCCGCTTCGACCTCACCAAAACGCATTTCTGAGGAGGTCGTAAGTCACCGACCCAGGGTGGCGGGAAAATCCAAGTACGGAATTAGCCGTACATCCAGGGTCCTACTGGATCTTCTGTCCGTTCATTTCTTCATGCGGTACTGGACCCGTCCTGGCCACTTTTTCGGCTCCATCGGCCTGGCTCTCGGGGGAGTGGGTAGCCTGATTCTGACCTACCTGGCCTGGGTAAAGTTCGGCTTGGGCCAAGACATTGGTACCCGGCCCCTCCTGTTGGTGGGAGTCGTCCTGGTTATCTCCTCCCTCCAGTTCATCACCACCGGCGTGGTAGCCGAGCTCCTCACCCGGACCTATTTCGAATCGTCCCGTGTGAAGCCTTATGTGGTGAGGACCGCCACCGACACCGACACGGCCACCGCCAAGGTCACGGTCACGGAAACTGTACCCGAATGGGCCGGCCCATCGGAGACGCATGACGCCCGACTTCCCTGAGCTCGGACTTCAGCGTCGCAGAGGTCCTATTCTTCTCCTGGTCCTGGCCATTGGTCTGGCGTTCTTCCAGAACCTGGGCAGCGCCCCCCTCTTCGACCGGGATGAGGGAGCCTTCAGCGAGGCCACACGGGAGATGGTGGAGAGTGGGAACTACGTTTCAACCACTCTGAATGGCGAGCCTCGCTACGACAAACCCATTCTCACCTACTATTTCCAGGCGGTGGGAGTTGCGGTTCTGGGATGGAACGAATGGGGGCTCCGGTTTCACTCAGCCCTGGCTGCAGCCCTCTGGGTTCTGGCGGTCTGGGGTTTCGCTCGTCGCGAGTGGGACGATACCACCGGATGGGTGGCGGGGATGCTCACGGCCACTTCCCTCTGGGTCATAGTCATTGGACGGGCTGCAACCGCTGATGCCCTCTTAAACCTGTTTCTGACCCTGTCTCTTTTCGACCTCTATCGGTTCTGGAAGCACAAGCGACGCGCCCCCCTCTACCGCGTCTTCCTCTGGTCCGCTCTGGGTTTCCTGACCAAAGGACCTGTGGCGGTAGCCATTCCTTTGGCCGCCGCATTCTTGTTGGCCTTGGCTCGGGGGCAGCTAGCCCGGTATCTCAAGGCCATCTTCAACCCGGTGGGGTGGGCCATATTCTTGCTTGTAGCGGGGCCCTGGTATTGGGCCATCTATGCCCGGGATGGCCAGGCTTTCATTGACGGCTTTTTCTTGGGCCATAACCTGAACCGGTTCGCCGATACCATGGAGGGACATGGTGGGGTTTTCTATTATTTCATCCCTGTCGTGCTTCTCATATTGCTTCCCCATACAAGTCTCTTCCTCAGGGCCTTGAGCCGTTTTGGGAAAGCCACCAAGAGCGACCTGGAGCTGTTCCTCTGGCTCTGGTTCGGTTTCGTCTTTCTCTTCTTTTCTGTCTCCAGCACCCAGTTGCCTCACTACCTCCTCTATGGGGCCACACCGCTGTTCCTTCTTATGGCTCGGTACAGGGAGGAGCTCCGGAACCGCTTCCTGACACTTCTCCCAGCTCTCCTCCTGACATCTCTCCTTTTCTTCTTGCCGGAGATCTGGGCAGGAATCGGGCCGATGGTCGATGATGCCTATACCCAGGCCATCATGACCGTAGCGCCGGAGGCTTTCGACCTGGAGTACAGACTTTGGACCGGGCTGGGCCTGGTGTCGGTGGTGGGGCTCTTTTTCCTGAGGCAGTGGAAGCCTTGGCAACACCTAATGGCAGCCGGCGTGGTAGTAGCCATGACAGTCGCCTTCGGACTCTTCCCCACCTACGGCGAAATCCAACAGGGCCCAACGAAGGAAGCGGCCCTCCTGGCCCGCCAGGAGGGATGGGACGTGGTCATGTGGCGCCTGGACATGCCTAGCTTCGCTTTTTACTACGACGACATCACGCCTCTCAGGGAACCGGAGGTGGGCGAGGTCGTGTTCACTCGGGTGACCCGCTTGGAACGACTGGAGATCCCCACCGAGGTGTTGTTCCAACGGGGCGGAGTCATCCTCGCAAGAGCTCTGGAAGGAGGGGAGGGCTAAATGGTCACAGAAACGAATGATCCGTTCGTCAGGGCCCCCAGGTGGATGGTTTTGGGTCCGCTCGCCCTGGCTCTGGCCCTCCTCATAGTCGTGAAGGTTGGGAGCCTGGACCGGCCCCTCTTTTTTTTCTTCAATGGCCTCTCCTCCTACACGGGGCCGATCTTCTGGGCCCACGTCACCATCCTGGGGGACGGGCTGGTGTGCGCCGTGCTCCTCCTTCCCTGGATCCGCCGAAACCCTGAGCGAGTCTGGGGTGGACTGCTGGGGGCGGTGCTCATGGTGGTGGTTCTTCAAGGGTTCAAGGGGATCCTGGCTCTCCCTCGACCTTTGGCAGTCCTCCCGGAGGAGATGATTACCGCCATCGGGCCCGGCCTCCGTCGGGGCGCTTTCCCCTCGGGACACACGGCGACCATGGCCCTCTTCGCCGGAATCTGGGCACATACAACACCTCGCCGGCTCCACTCTTGGATGGCCCTGACCTTGCCGGTGTTCGTAGGGGTGTCGCGGATGGCGGTTGGGGTCCATTGGCCCTCCGACGTCCTTGGGGGAATTGCGCTGGGGTGGGGCACGGCGTGGATCGGCCTGCGGTTGGCTTCCAGGTTCAGCTGGGGAATGGGTCAGCCGGGCCGTAGGATCCTGACTGGGGTCCTCCTGATTTCGGCCGCGGTGCTCCTCATCATTGACCACACCGGATACCCCGGCGTTCTACTCTTTCAGAGGTCTATCGCCCTGGTCTGCCTCGTTTGGGGAGCTGTGGGAGTGGTACGACCCTCCCCTGAGGAGTTATCTCCCGATCATGTCCACACCGGCTTATGACGTTCTTATTGCCGGCGGAGGAGTGATCGGAAGCTCCATCGCCTATTTCCTTTCCAACCATCCTGAGGGGAAGAACCTCAGGATAGGTGTGGTGGAACCGGACCCCGCATACGCCAAATCCTCAACGGCCCTGTCGGTGGGGGGGATCCGGCAACAATTCTCCACCCCCGAGAACATTCGGCTGTCCCTTTTCTCAACGGAGTTCTTCAGAAACGCCGGCGTGGCCCTCGCGATCCAAGGAGAGGGCCCTGACCTGGGCTTCCGGGAGGTGGGATACCTTTTTCTTGCCACCCAGGTTGGACTACCCATCCTCGAGAGGAACCGAGCCCGCCAGGTTGGGCTGGGGGCTGACGTGGAGTTCCTGGACCCGAAGGGTCTTCAGGCACGGTTTCCTTGGATGAAAGTGTCGGACCTGGCCGGTGGCTCCTTGGGGATGAGGGGAGAAGGATGGCTCGATCCCTACTCCCTTCTTCAGGCATTCAAGAAGAAGGCCCGGTCCCAGGGCGTTTCCTTTCTAACGGACGAAGTCACGGGGATTTCTTGGACAGGGGATCGTGTCCAAACAGTCACACTGGCAGGAGGAGAGTGCCTCCCCGTGGGGTTGATCGTGAACGCCGCCGGGCCGAGGGCTTCCGGACTGGCCCTTCTTGCAGGGATCCCCGATCTACCTGTTCGACCAAGGAAGCGCTTCGTTTACCGGGTCCAGACTTCCCAAGACCTCCCAGAGTGTCCCTTGGTGATCGATCCGTCCGGTGTGTATTTCCGCCCCGAGGGGAAAGGGTTTCTTTGCGGTGTATCGCCCCCCGCCAACCGGGACCCGGACACGCTGGATCTTGAGATGGACTACGATCTTTTTCACGAGATAGTCTGGCCGGCCTTGGCGCAGCGGGTCCCCACCTTCGACTCCCTTCGATTGGGATCGTCCTGGGCCGGTCATTACGCCTATAACACTTTGGACCAGAACGCCATCCTGGGTCCCCATCCAGAGCGAATGAACTTTTTCTTTGCCAATGGTTTTTCCGGTCATGGGCTCCAGCACTCACCGGGGATTGGAATGGCTCTTTCAGAGCTCATCCTTCTTGGGGAGTATCGCACTCTGGACCTAAGCCGCTTTGGGTTCAAACGTTTTGCGGAGAACACCCTCATTCGGGAGGAAAACGTCGTATGAGCCGCCACCCCCTCGAAAGAACCTGCCTCCATCGTGCTGGTTTTTCCGCCAAGGTTTTCTCTCGGCTTCTCGCTGTCCTCCTTCTCTCCGCGGGTCTTGGGGGCTGCCAGGGATCTCGAGCCACAGACCTGGATCTTCACTGGGAGGAGGTCCCTGACCGACCCTGGCCAGGTCCCGATCTTTGGGCCAATCGCCTCCAGGATTGGGAAGTTCGGGACGGAAAGCTCCGAGCCTTGAGCTCTCTTCCCATGAGGACGGCACACATCCTAACCCGACGAGGCGCACCGAACGACGGGGAAATCCTGGTGACACTGAGGATGGGTCTCTCGAGTACTAGTGAGGGAAGTCGGGAGGGGCAGGAATCAGAGGTTCTGGCGGCCGCAGGAGGTTTCCTGGTGGGTGCGGGGGGAGCGGACCTGGACTACCGGCGGGCGGCCCTGATCCATCACAGTCCGGGCCCGGGAGGAGGACTTTTTCTCGGGGTGGATGAGCACGGCTATCTCCTAGTATTGGACTTTTCCGACGAAAATCGGATGCTGGCCAGAAGCGAGGGGGCCCTACCGGCTACCGACTCCCTGGAACTCCGCATCCGGGTCAGCGACGGCGCAGGAGCAAGAGACTCTTCCTCAGGGGACGGAGAATTCTCCCTTGCTCTGGAAGCTCGAACGCTCGAAGGCCATGACGCTCCGCTCACGCTGGACCTTCAGGGGATCGCGGGCCACCGCCTCGCCGGAGGCATGGCGTTGGCCTCCCATGGCACCGGGGAAGACGGGCCACGGGCATGGTTCTCCACTGCAGAGGTGGCAGGAGCCGGAGTGGAGGCGCATCCGGACCGTGGTTTGGGGCCAATTCTGGGCACCCAATACACAATCAGCCGAAGCGTTCTGACCCTCACGGCTCAACTTTTCCCCATCTCTCCCCTGAATGCGGGGCCAGGGACACCCAGTGAGAACACAGTCATCATGGAGACCCAAGAAGAAGGTGGTTCCTGGGTCCAAACGGCATCAACCCCAGTGGTGACCCCTGGCTACACCGCCACCTTCCGAATGGAAGATTGGAACGCATCAAACTCGGCTTCTTTCCGATTGACCCTTCAAGGGGCGGAAGAAGGAAACGGTGGGAGCCCCTATGTAGGGACCGTCCGGGCCGATCCCGGGAACGGAGAGGAGTTCGTAGTCGCAGCTTTCACCGGGAACCACAATGTGGCGAGTCCCGGGGTGGACCGAGGAAGTTTCGACTGGGAAAGGAATCTCTGGTTCCCCCACGATGACATTTTGGAGCACATAAAAGCTCACGCCCCGGATTTCCTGTTCTTCAGCGGGGATCAGGTCTACGAGGGTGCAAGCCCTACCCGGGCCGATTTCCAAAACCCGTACGGGGATTACCTCTACAAGTGGTACCTCTGGCTTTGGGCCTTTCGGGACCTGACCCGAGAGACCCCCGCCGTGACCATCCCTGACGATCACGACGTGTTCCACGGCAACGTCTGGGGCGCCGGAGGCATTGCGACGCCTCCGGGTCTTACCGGCTCCGAGGCACAGGACGCCGGAGGGTACCGATTGCCCCCCGACTGGGTGAACATGGTGCAGAGAACCCAGACCTCCCACCTTCCGAACCCCTGGGATGCGACCCCTTCGGACCAGGGTATCGAAGTCTACTTCACTGACATCCTCTATGGAGGTGTCAGCTTCGCGGTACTCGAAGATCGCAAGTTCAAGTCCGCACCCAAGGGTCTCCTCCCGGATGCCGAGATTCGGAACGGTTGGGCTCAGAATCCGGACTTCGACGCTCGGGCGGAAGCCGACTCACCTGGAGCCTCTCTTCTGGGCAGATCCCAGGAAGTGTTCTTGGAGGAGTGGGCCGCCGACTGGACCGGCGGAACCTGGATGAAAGTCGTGCTCTCCCAGACCATCTTTGGGAATGTGGCCACGATTCCCGCCGACGCCATGAGCGGTTCGGTGATCCCGAGCCTGCCTATCGCTGAGCCCGGTGCCTACGTTACCGGAGATAAGACGGCGGCAGACATGGATTCCAACGGGTGGCCGCCTTCAGGCCGGGTAAGGGCCCTTCGCTCAATGAGAAAGGGATTCGCGGTCCACCTTGCAGGCGATCAACACCTGGCGAGCACCATCCAGTACGGAGTCGATGAGTACGGTGATGGCCCCTTCGCCCTCTGTGTTCCCTCCGTCGCCAACTTCTGGCCGAGGAGATGGTTTCCCCCGGAACCGAGTCGTACCCGGGACCCAGACGCGCCAGCCTACACCGGGGAGTTTCAGGACGGGTTCGGGAATCTCATGACGGTCTTCGCCGTCTCCAATCCGGCCCAATGGGGACGAGAGCCCACCATCCTTCACAATCGGGCGCCGGGGTACGGCATTGCACGCTTTGACCGTTCAACCCGGGAGGTGAGCCTGGAGGCGTGGCCTCGATGGTCCGATCCTGAAACCGGAGGATCTCCTTACCCGGGGTGGCCTGTCCGCTTTCAACAGGAGCAGGGGTACGGCGCCCCTCCCCAAGGGTATCTTCCCACCCTGGTGGTGGAGGGGATCACCGACCCAGTGGTCCAGGTCATCTCCGAACCGGGAGGAACGATCGTCTACACGATCCGAATGCGAGGGACCCGATTTACTCCCAAGGTCTTCGGGCCGGGAACCTATACGGTGAGAGTAGGGGAGCCTGGGACGGACGCCATGCAGACCTTCCAGGGCCTGCAGGCCGGCCCCGACACGGGGAGATCCCTACAAGTTCGGTTCGACGGAAAGCCAAGCTGATCCGGGAATGATCAGAAGTGGTACTCCAACCAGCGGGCCCCCAGCGGGCCCGCCACCATGGGATCCGCAAGCAGTAGTATCAGGGTGGTGCTTCCTGGCTCTGCTGCCCCGTAACTCGCCTGGTAGGCAATCTTCAACGGCACCAGATCGAATCCGTAGTCCCGGGTGAGCCAGGCGTCACAAGGGTCGTCGAAGTCTTCGTGAGAAAGGAAGAGCCTTATCTGGACCGGGTTGGATTCCATCCACCCACCCCATGCCACCACCTTCACATCGTGGGTCCTGCAACCTCCCCCGTAACTGAGCCGGATCTGTAGGGTGTGCCCGGAGATAACCGCATCCTGAATCTGGAAAGGGTCCTGGGGCCACCCCGAAGGATTGGTGTCGAAGTTCACGATGACCGGGAGGACTCCGGATACCATGCCCTGGAGAGTTCCAATTGCCACCTTCAACCCCTGGGGAAGAACCTCGGAACTACCCTGGACTCGGCTCCGGCCCCTCGAGTCCCGATAATCGACATCGAAGTGGAACTGGTCACAGCACTGGACCCCGAAGTCCTCGCCATCCAGGGCATGGATGTTGGCGTCCTGGAATTGCGCCCATACATAATCCACCTGGTTGGGAGTGAGGGCTTGGAGGACCTCACCCTCAGTGAAGTCGCAGAGGTTGATGCAGGATTCCCCTACCAGGGACCTGGAGGCCCCGTCGAGGAAGACCACATAATCGGCGCCAGCGAAACCGCCGGTGACGTGCAAGCGGATTTCCATCTCCCCACCACCGGAAACCGAGACCGGGTCCTCGATGCAAGCCTGGAGAGAAAAGGCGACGACTGAAATGAGGAAAATCGAGGGCAGCTTCATCACAATCCTACATCCCCGAGAAAAGGAGCGTGTGGTTCGACCTACTATAGAAACGACTCGGGTGTGGATTACGTGTCCGAATCAGCCTTTCACAGGGGTCAACGGTTCCCCCCCGGCCAGCACCTCCAGTGCGTTACCCACTGCCAACTCCGCCATGGCCCGGCGCGTCTTTGTGGTGGCACTCCCGATGTGAGGAACGGCCACTACCTTGTGATGCTCCACCAACTCCCGCGGCACATGTGGCTCTCGGCTGAATACATCCAAGCCCGCCCCAGCCAGCCGTTCGTCCCGCAAGGCCCGTAAAAGAGCTCCTTCGTCCACGAGATCCCCTCGGGATGTATTGATGAAAAGAGAGCCAGGTTTCATCAAGGAGAACTGCTGGGTATTAAAAAGCCCTCTGGTTTCTGCGGTGGAAGGGAGGTGAAGAGTGACCACATCACTCTCCGCCAGGAGGGAGGGTAGATCCAGACGGAGGGCGCCGACGGTGCTCTCGAAAGCCGGTCGAGATTCCGCGTCGGAATAGAGGATCCTCATGCCGAATCCCACTCCCCGCCGCCCCACGGCTCGGCCGATTCGGCCCGCTCCCACAATCCCGAGGGTGCTCCCGTTCAGCTCCATGCCGAGCAACTGGGTGGGGCTCCACCCGGTCCATGCGGCTTGAGCCAGCATTTCCTGTCCCTCCTTCATCCTTCGGGCCACCGCGAGGATCAGCCCCCAGGTCAAATCCGCCGTGGATTCGGTCAGGACATCGGGAGTATTGGTGACGGGAATACCCCGGCGGGCAGCGGCCCCGAGATCGATGTTGTCGTACCCAACGGCACATTGGGCCAGAACCTTGAGACCAGGAAGACCCGCCAACTCCTCTTCCCCGAGGGTACGGGAGAGGATGGGAATGATGGCGACATAGTCCCCTCTGGGCGTAGGATCCGGAGACGAAATCCAAACCGTCTCGTAGCCTGGAAGAGGATCTTCCGGAAGCAGAGGTCTCAGCTCGGCTGCGATGAGGACCCGGGGGCGGGAGCCCCCGGGGTCCGATGGTATTCCTGTTGGATTCTCCGGAGATGAAACCGTCATTCAGATCCCTCCGCCACCCGGTCGACGATACCGGATGGGTGCCGGCGGCTCAGCTTTCAACTCTACCCGCTCCGTCTGGAGAAGTCGGAGCGCCTCCTGGATGGCCGCCTCCAACTGGGGATCACCCCCCTCGATGACCGCCTTCGGGTCGTTGTAGACCTCGATGTCCGGAGCTACACCTTCTGCCTCGATGGCCCACTCGCCGTTCACATCGAAAAATCCTCCTCTGGGCGCCACGAAGCTCCCACCGTCGATGAGGGGGGGCGTGTCCCAGGTGCCAACCAGGCCGCCCCAGGTTTTGGCTCCAACCAAGGGGCCTACTCCCCTGAAGCGGAAGAGGTAGGGCATGAGGTCCCCACCAGATCCGGCCCGCTCGTTGATTACCATGACCTTGGGGCCCCAAAGGCCCGCCATCGGTTGGGTAAAGGGCTTTCGGTCAGCCGCGCGGGAGTTGAAATAGCCGGTGAGTTCCCGGGCCAATACTTCCACGATGTAGTCAGCCGCTGACCCGCCGCCATTGTTGCGTTCGTCGATGACGGCTCCCTGCCGATCCTGTTGGGCGAAGTACATCCGGTTGAAATAAGCGTATCCCCCCTGGCCCGTGTTGGGGAGCCACACGTAGGCCAGCCGACCACCACTCATCTCGTCCACCTTTTTCTGGTTCCCAGCCACCCAGGCCCAAGTTCTCAGCTGACCCTCATTGCTTGCGGGTCGTACGATGAGCTCTGTGGCTCCATCCATGGTGGGTGTGTCGTTTAATGTGATCGAGATGGTTCTCCCCGCTGTCCCCTCGAGGAGCATGAACGGGTTGGTGGGTGCACGTAGCTCCCTTCCCTGAATCCCCAGAAGGTAGTCGCCCTCCTCCACTCCCATGCCAGGAATGGAGAGAGGACCTTCCAACCCGGGATTCCAGTCCTCCCCGGTATAGATCCGGGAGATTCGATAGAAACCATCTACTTCCTCCAGATCCACACCCAGAAGACCCGTACGAGGTCTTTCCAGGTCGGGGTAGTCCCCCCCTCTCACATACGAGTGGCCCACAGCCACCTCACCGGAGACCATGTCCAAGAGGTGGTTGAAGTCAGATCGATGGTTCAGGTCAGGGAGCCACGCGCTGTACCAATCCCAAACGTCGTTCCAGGGCGCGCCATGGGCGTTGTCCACATAAAGGAAGTCACGCATGAATCGCCAACCGTCCCGAAGCATCTGGGCGTACTCGGCCTTGGGATCCACCAGGATCCGAATTCCCGAGGTGGTTAGGCCATCACCCCCCTCGCGGGGAGCTGCTCCCGCGGTATTGACGACAGACCAGTCGCTTCCTGCCCTGACCAGGAGCTTCTTCCGATCGTGTGAGGCTGTGGCCGTGGAAACACCATCCAGGAAATCTTCGGCCTCAGCGTCTTCCAGACTGTAACGCCGGAGGCTGAAGCCCTGTCCCTGCGTCGCGGCCTCCGCTACGAAAACATTCCCCTCGGGTCCCTCTACCAACCCCACGTAGTTTCTGAGGGGAAGGGCAGGCACTGAGATGATCCGTCGTGCCATCCCATCGAAGTCGATGACCACGGCCGGGGCGTCGTCACTGGAGGCTTGACCTTCAGAGGCTCCCTCTCCCTGGCCTCCCTCGCCCGTACCCCCTTCCTCTGGTTGATCCTCATCCTCCCGGGCCTTTTCTTCATCGCTCTTCGGAAGGAAGGGGGAAGGCTCATCGGCGCTGAGAAGGGCCAGGTAGAGGGCACGTGTGACGGGCCGATCATACGAGGTCATGTCCAGCCAGCCAGTATTCAATCCGTAGTTGGTGGAGGCGAGGAAATAGAGGTATTTCCCCGAGGCATCCCAAACGGGACTGATAGCATCCGCCATTCCGTCCGTGAGTTGCCGGGTCTCACCGGCCTCGGTGTCATGAACGAAGACGGCCCGGAGTTGGTTATCCAGCCGCCGGCTGTAGGCGAGCCAGCGGGAATCGGGGGACCACACAGGATTCATGGACCGCTCCGGATGGGCAAACCGGTCGGTGTCGACATGAGTCACTTCGCCGGATTCCACGTCCAGGGTCAGGACCCGGTAGTCCGTGTCGGTAAAGGCCAGCCGGGTACCGTCCGGGGACCAGGTTGGAACGAAGTAGAAAGTGGGGTCCGAAATCTGAATCCGGCGAGGATTCGAGCCGTCCTGGTCCGCCACCACAAGTCCGTATTCCCCACCTTCATCATTGAACCAGGCGATCTTGTCGCCGATGGGAGACCAGACCGCGTGCCGGTCCGCCACCCCCGGGCTTCGAGTGATGTTCCGCCAGCTTCCCTCATCCACGGGCACCGTGAACAGATCACCCCGGTACTCGAAGAGTGCCCGTTTCCCGGTGGGGGAGAGCCTGGGATCTCTCAGTCCTGTGGTGGGAACCTCTTCCCATCGGGCTCGTGCCCAGGTCATGTCCCCGGCAACATTGATCACCAACTGCCTGGAAGCGCCCGTCGACGGGTTGAGCTCATGGAGATACCCACCCTGTTCATAAACCACGGCACCGTGGCCGGCACCAAGGCTCTTGACGTCGAAGTCCGAGTGGAAGGAATGCTGAGTCTCTTCCCCCGTCTGGGGATTCCACGACCACACATTTGCGGCCCAGTCCCGCTCGGAGATGTAGTAGACGACGCCGTCCATCCAGGCTGGGGACATCTGCCGCTCCCCTTCCCAAGGCGGGGTTTCCCTTTCGTAGGATTCCAGACTCACTACCGAGATGGGCTGTGCCTGCCCTCCCCGGTAGTTTCGCCACTCAGGATCCCAGAACCCGATCTCCTGATAAGCCACGTACTGGCCGTTCCCAGAGATTCCTCCGGTGTTCGCTCTCGGGATGGGAAGGGCTGTTGGAAGGCCGCCCCGGACCGGGATAGTAAAGAACTTTGTAGATGCGGTCGGGTGACCCTCCCTCCCCGATTGGAAGAGGATGGCAGTCCCATCCGGCGTCCAGCCCTGGGCCATATCCCCCCCAGGATGCCAGGTTAAACGCTGGGGTCCACCCCCCGCTGCCGGAACGACGTAAACGTCGCTGTTTCCCTCGTATTCGCCTGTGAAGGCAATCCATTGGCCATCGGGGGAAAAGTGCGGAGAGGTTTCCCCACCCGGTCCGCTGGTAAGGCGCCGCGCATCCCCGCCCTCCCGACCAACAATCCAGATATCATTGGCGTTCACGAAGGCAATTTGCGTGGAGCTAACGGTGGGACTCCGAAGCATTCGGGTACCCTGGGCAGAGATTGGCGCCGCCACTGCGAAACCAAAAAAGCCGATCAGGGCAAGGGCGAGGGCGTTCTTGCGAACATGTTGGGTCAGATCCAGCATGAAGGTCCTCCGGGATTGGGCTAGAGTTTGGCACTAATGTGCATCGAATGAGGGCGGGTCAGAAAGGGGGCACCCCCGGGGAGGCTTGCCGAGGGTCCCATGGGGAGCCTATCCTCATCTAGGACCCAGCCTTCGAGCATCGGGCCCGGCACCCCTAGATCCAACCGCTGCATCACTTTTTGGCCCGCCGAAGAGAACCTCTCTTCGGCCAACTGAAGAGGGACTTCCGGCGCTGGCCTGGCACCTCGGGCGGCTGTCGACACGTGTCGAAAAGGAGGTCATCATGGCCGACGTCAGTTCCCGAAACCTCCAAGTACGACTGCTGATCCTGGTTTTTCTCGCCTTCATCCCCGCTCTCGGGATCTTCTGGTATGCCAACCGGGAGCTAAGGAGCCTCCAACTGGAGGCGAAGGAGCAGGAACTGGTTCAGCGGGCTCAGGAGGTGACCACCAGGTACCGCCACCTCATCGACCAGGGTGAGACAATTCTTGCCACCTTGGCGGAGTTCCCTGAGATCGAGTCCGTACGTTTCCCGGGTTGTACCCAACAGTTGGCCAGAGTACTTCAGCATATAGAGAGCTTCACCACCATTACGGTCATCGGTATGGACGGGTACATGGCCTGTGGGAGCCTGACCTCCGAGAACGCTCTCTATTTGGGAGACCGGGCCTATTTCGTTCGGGCGACATCACGAGATCTGTTCTCGGTCGGTGAGTTTGCGCTGGGCCGCCTCACCGGGAAGCCGGTTGTTGGCATGGCCTACCCCCTGAAGGATGCAGTGACCACCGGGGCCGTCCTGGGCGCCAGCCTCGACCTGAACGTTCTCGGAGACCCCCACGGAGGTGGGGCGACACTCCCGGAGGGGTTTACCTTCTCCGTGTTGGACCCAAACCGCAGAGTCCTAGTCCGGCTTCCCCGAACAGGGGATTTCACGCTGGCCGATTCGGTTGGCGCCATTGCGGACCCGACCTTCCCCGGGCCTCCTGAGGGATCCGGTCCGTCGATCGTCAGCGGCACTGACCTGGACGGCACGGAAAGGCTCTTCGCTGTGGCTTCTTTGCGGAGCTCCGCCGGGAACACCGAGGGTTACCTCGCCGTCGGACGCACAAGGGTGACCCTTATGCGAGAGGTAGACCAGATCGTGAGCTTGCAGCTCCGGTTCCTGGCCGTGGGCGGCATCGTCCTTCTCAGCTTGGCTTGGGCTCTGGGACACTTCTGGCTCGCCCGTTGTCCCCCGGAACCGGAGGAGGGCTAAACCCGTAACCGCCCTCTAGGGAGGCTCTGCGCGGCTGCACCCCGCTTGCGCAGAGGCTCCCTAGGAGCCGGTCCGCATTGGGGTGCGTGCTTGCGCCCTGGCTTCGCGGGCCCGATCCCACGACCCTCATTGATTTATGCGGGCCCAACCCCTGGGTTCAGAGGGTTCTTTTTCGTATCCTTCCTGAATTCGAGAACGAAACCACCGTCCAGGCCAACGGGACCTTAAGACTTCCATGCAACACGACACCATCGCCGTTATCGATTTCGGAGGGCAATACGCCCACCTCATCGCGACCAAGATCCGTCGCCTTGGGGTACTGGGGGAGATTCGCCAGCCGGAGGACCCCGTCGAGGCCTTCGCAGGCTACAAGGGGATCATCATCTCAGGGAGCCCAGCCCTCTCCTCTCACGGTGAAGACCAGGATTATACCAAGGGGATCTACGATCTGGACCTCCCAATTGTCGGTTTTTGCTTTGGCCACCAGGAGATTGCCAAGCACTATGGAGGTGAGGTGATTCACGGTGGTAGGGAGTGGGGCCGGGCGGATCTCCAGATCCAGGGAGAGCATCCCCTCTTTTCGGGGCTCGGTCCCTCCGAACGTGTCTGGATGAGCCACTATGACTCGGTAGCCTCCGTGGGCCCCGACTTCGACGAGCTCGGTTACACCGTGACGGCGGGCGGAGAGCACCGGTTCGCCGCCATCGGATCAGACAGCTTGAAACGATATGGTTTCCAATTCCACCCTGAAGTGGACGACACCATCCACGGAACAGAGATGATCTCCAACTTCGTCTTCGAGATCTGTGGGTGTACGGCCTCCTGGAGCATGGAGCGGTATCTGGAAGAACAGGAAGAACGGATTCGAGAGCAGGTGGGGGACGAATCGGTCTTTCTTCTGGCCTCGGGCGGTGTCGATTCCACCGTTGCCGCAGTAGTGATTGGGAAGGCTCTGGGGTCTGACCGCCTCCATCTCCTCCACATAGATAACGGCCTCATGCGGAAGGAGGAGAGTGCTCGAGTCCTGGAGAGGTTCCGCCATATGGACCTCGGAGAAAACCTACATTTCGTGGATGCCAGTGAGACCTTCCTCGAGGCCCTCGACGGACTCGTCGGCCCGGAAGAAAAACGGCGAGCGATTGGTGACACGTTCGTAAGGGTTTTTCAGGAAACGGCCAGGGATCTACGCATTGAAGACCACCTTCTGGGACAGGGAACCATCTATCCTGACACCATCGAGACGGGTGGAACTCGGAGGGCGGATGTCATCAAGACCCACCACAATCGGGTCCCGATCATCGAGAAGATGATCGAGGAAGGGAAAGTGGTTGAGCCGTTGGCGGACCTCTACAAGGTGGAGGTTAGGGAGGCGGGGGAACGAATGGGGATTTCCGACGAGCTTCTTTGGCGTCACCCCTTTCCGGGACCCGGTCTGGGAGTCCGGCTCCTCTGTAACACCGGGCAGGCGGACCGAACTGGGTTCGACGTTGCCGAGCCACTCGTATCCGAGGTGGGCCGACGTTTTGGTCTGGAGGCCCTCCTTCTCCCCATCCGCTCAGTAGGAGTCAAGGCCGATCTGAGAGCCTATGAACACCCGGTCATGCTGAGCGGATCGGCGCCTTGGGACACCCTCATCCAGGCAGCATCAGCCGTTACCAAAGAGATTCCCGGCATCAATCGCTGCATCTGGAATCTGGCGTCCGACGCTCCGTCCGTCGCCACACCGCTGGCCGCCACAGTTACCAGGGAACGCCTGGACCTCCTACGTGAGGCAGATCACATCGTCATGGGAACACTCAGGAGCCACAATCTCTATGACGATATCTGGCAGTGTCCCACGGTTCTGGTTCCGCTCCAGCTGGGAGGAATGGAGGGGGAGTTGATCGTTCTTCGACCGGTAATCTCGGAAAGGGCCATGACAGCCCGGCCCTATCCCTTGCCGGGCCCCGCCCTCGACGACCTCCGAAAGGAGATCCTGAGCCTGCCCGGGGTGTCGGGCCTGGCCCTGGATATCACTTCCAAGCCGCCGGGTACCATTGAATGGGAGTAAGGTGAGGGCTGAACCGACCAGGGGTGGTCCAGGCTAGCTTGGAGGAGAACTAGCTCTCGATAATCCAGGTGAACTTGGTCGCCCCGTTGGGGAAGATGTGAGACCCCACCAGATCGACGACGGTCAACCCAAGTTCAAGGTTTTCGGTGACGAAAGCCACTCCGACGTTGAATCCACTGCGCCCCCCTCCGGACCGGTTTTCGTAGTCCAGGACATAGTCTTCTTTTTGGAAAGTGAATCCAGCAGGAAGGTACTCCTCCAGCCCTCGAGGAGCCTGGCCCGGACCCACTTCCTCAGGCCAAGCGTGGCGGTCGGATTGGTAGGTGAGGACCGCCACCTTGATGACGTTCATGTCCCCTATGACGTCGGCAGCCTCAGCTTTGACGATGGCCCCCCGCAACCGAGGCACGGCGATGCCTGCCAGAATGCTGAGGACTGCCATCACAATGAGAAGCTCAATGAGGGTGAACCCTTTCACCGCTCGGGCCCGCCGCACCTCATGCGCCCGCCCCGCCACCCGTGCCACACGTGCCACACGTGCCACACGTGCCACCAGGAATTCCGGCCTGCTCTCTCCGGTCGCCATCGTCAACCCCCGTGCCTTATGACCTGGAGAGAATTCCCAAGGAAGGCCTCGAGGGAACCCGTGGACACAAACTCCACGGTACGGTCCTGGCTGGCGAGCGTGAGTCGGTAATTCTGGGCGTCGATCTGATCGTACTCCACTTCGGAAGAGGCGTCTGCGGCCTCGGAGAGATCGTTGGGTAAGCGGTCCTCGGCCTCTCGGAACTCTTCGATCAGAACAGCATGTTGGAAGACCTCCATTCGGAGCCCTGCTTCCACCAAGGCCGGAGGAAGCGCTGAGGGAGCCGTGTCCAGCCAGGAAGGAGATCCGATCCAGACATACCCGGAGAGGCCCATGGCAAGGACGAACGCGGCCCAGGTCCCCGGAGAGGCTTTTTTCTTCCCTCTTGGGGAAGCGTCCAGCCGATCCTTGGCCTTTTGGTTCTGATCCTTCAGAACGTCGGCCAGGGCCTCCGCCACGTCCGCACCCGAGACTCGGCCCCTATCTGGGCGTTGTGGGGTTTTGTTCTCTGTCATGAAACGAAAGTACTCCGGGAACCAGGGTCCTTGCACCCTTCCCCTGCACAATCCAGCGGGCCAGACCATTTCAAACCCCCAGGCAGTACCCTTTGTTCAATCGTACCGGAGGGCTTCTGCAGGATCTATTCGAGACGCTCGCCGGGCCGGCACCACAGTTCCGGCCACCACCATCCCTACTACGGCAAGGGACACGCCGACAAGGGCCAGAGGGTCGGCTGGGCTTACACCGAGGAGGAGACTCCGCAACAGAAGTCCTACGCCAACGGCGAGGAGCACTCCTGCGAGAAGGCCGGGAAGTACCAAGCGAAAGGCGCCCATGAGGACGGCCCGCAAAACCCGACCGGGCTCGGCCCCCAACGCAATCCTGATCCCGGTCTCTCGGGTCCGCCTGGACACCGAATAGGCCATGACTCCATAGATTCCCATCCCCGAAAGGAGGAGGGCGAGGCAGCCCAGGCTTGTTGCCAGGGTCCCGGCGATCCGTTGGGGAAGAATCCCCATGTCGTTGTAGCTTTTGAGCTCGATGACCGGGGAGAGTGAGATGTTCGGATCGAGTCTTCTGAGGCCTTCCTGGATTCCCCGTGTGATCTGTCCGGGATCCGACAGCGTCCTCACCACCAGGTTATTCTCGGCGCCATAGGATTGTGCCATGGGTCGGTAGATAAACGGGACGAGGGCGTCCGTCAGAAGTTGGCTCTGAACGTCTTCCACGACCCCGACGACGGTGACGGCTTCGTCATCCCTCCCGCCCCAATGGACCTGTTGCCCGAGGACGACCCCTCCAGGCCATACGCGCTCCACAAACGCACGACTTACCACAGCCACCTGCTCCGATCCGACTCTGTCCTGAGGTGAAAACCCCCGGCCTTCCAGGACAGGGATCCGGAGTGTCGTGAAGTAGTCCGGGCTGATGAAGTTGTAACCCGCGGAAAGGTAAGCCCGGTCATCCCCCCGGGCCTCCCATCCGAATGGAACCACGCTGCTGGAGTTGGAGCTCATGTCCAGGGGAAGGTCGATGGACAGGGCAACCGCCTCCACCCAAGGTTGTGAGGAGAAATAGTCCAGGACCTCATCCTGAAAGACTGTGCCCTCCTCTTCCGATAGCCCTTCCGTTTTCAGGTCCAAGAATGTCAGATAGCTCCCCTCTGCATCGAATCCCGTCTCAACTTTCCCCGCTTGCTGTAGAGCCCTCAAGAGAAGACTCGCAGCCACCAGAAGCACCACAGAGGACGCTACCTGAGCGGCCACAAAACCTCTCCTGAGTCGCCCCTCTGCGGACCGAGGGCGACCGCCTTCGTCCTTCAATGTCCCCACCAAATCCAAATCCAGGGCCTGCCGAGCTGGAAGGAGGCCAAAGACCAACCCGGTAATCAGAGTCACCGCCCCAGCGAAGAGAAGGACGGCCCAATCCGGGGACAGTTCAAGGGTAATGGGATAGGGCGCCGGCACGTCGATGGACGAAATGGCAGCCAAGCCCCAGTGGGCCATTAGAACCCCTGCCACCCCTCCCACGGAGAAGACCAGGAGGGACTCCGTTAGCAACTGCCTGATGAGCTGGCCTCGTGCGGCTCCAATAGAGAGCCGAATGGCGATCTCCTTTCTCCGTGCCGTGGCTCTGGCCAAGAACATCCCTGCCACGTTGGCACATGTGATCAGGAGGAGCAGCCCAACGAAGGCCATGAGGGTGCCCAGAAAAAGCCCGGCAGGCCCACGGATCACCGAGGGCAGAGCCCCATAGGATTTCACCGTCGCAGTCCGGTTCTCATTCGAAGCCGGATATTCCTCAGCCAGTCGCTGGTAGACGGTTTTTACTGCGGCATCCGCCTCCCGAACGCTGGCCTCCGGTCGGAGCAAACCAATAGCCTGGAACCAGGAAGTATTTCGGCGATCGAAAAAGTCTCGCCCCTCATTCAGAGAAGGAGACTGCATCAGGGGGACATAAAGATCGGGCGTCCCAAGGGCCATGTGCCCCCGGAAATCCTCCGGGGTCACGCCCACGACCGTATACGGTTGGCGACTCACATAGACGGTGGAACCGACCACGTCAGGATCGCCTCCCAGGTAGTTCATCCAAAAGCCGTGGCTGAGGACCGTCACGGGATGCTCGTCAGGCCCCTCATCTTCCTCGGGGAGGAAGGTCCTGCCCCTGGCTGCCCGGACACCCAGAACCTCGAAGAAGTTGGCGGACACCAACAATCCGAACACCCTCTCACCGGCGTCTCCCTGACTCAGCGTGAGGATCCGGAAATCCGTTCCAGCGATCTCTTGGAAAGGATCGGCTTGAGAGCGGAGTTCAAGAAAGTCGGGATAGCTGAGGCTGTTTGCGCCATCCCTTCCCCCACCCAGGTCCACCATTCGAGAAGCGTTGGGGATTCCGTCCACACCCCTCAGGAGCAGCCGATTCACTGCACTGAAGATGGCCGTGTTCGCGCCAATTCCAATCGCCAAGGAAAGCACAGGGATGAGAAAGAAGAGGGGCCGCTTCCGAAGGGAACGAATAGCGAAGCGGAGATCTTGACGGATGGAATCGAACATGGAAGCCGTTGGACCGAGGGAGATAGGGCTCGTTCTTTGGAGACTTCCTCTACTACGGCTCGGTACCCTCCCCGGTTTCCCCATCCTTCGGAACCAGGACTACGGCGTTTTCAGAATCCAGAAGCAACCGAACAGGGAGACGCTCCAGATAAATGTCTGGCGACCACTCGTCCTGTCGCTGGGGCGCCACCACGATGATGGCCCCGGGTCTCTCTCCCCAGGCCTCGACGAAGTCATCGAAATTCTGGGTCTTCAGAGGAAGTAGTCGGGCATGCCGCTCCGACTGGTAAACCATTAGCCCAGGTTCATTCGAGTACAGGCGGAGCCCACGAGATCGATTGTCCACCCAGCCAACCAGATCCGAGGTCAGCCATTCCGCTGAAGAGTAATATTGGCCGGTCACGTGGAGGGAGTGGATGCCCGTCAGATCTTCCCGGACCGCCCAAGCCCCCCACGCCAAGAGGACGATGAGGCCTGCTGCGGGACGTTTCATTGCCCCCGCAGCCACGGGGAGCATTGCAAGGACCAGGGCCGGAAGGAGAATCCGCGTGTCAAAAGGGATTCTCTGATCCACGACCAACCGGGCCACGACGACCACCAACAGGTGGGCCCCCAGGAGGAAGCCGAGAGGGTAGGCGAAAGACTTCCGACCGAGGAAGTGGGTACCCACCACCCCCAACAAAAGGACGAAGCCGACAAGAATCGGAAGGCCTGGGGCCAGCCAGAAGCGGAGCATCTCCGGGAGCTGGGCCAGAGTGCTGGTGATGGCGACAGAAAATTCACCCGGGGTCCGTACCGCACCCCCCTGGCTCCTGGCCCACACCCACCAGCCCAGAAACGCCAGAAACCCGGGAGCCATCCCCACTACAGCCTTCTTCACGCTGCGGGTTTTGACCAGGGCCCAAACGCCAACGGCAGCTACCGCGGCCAAACCCATGTAGCGAACCATGACGGTCAGGGAGGCCGCCAGTCCCGCCCATAAGGGGCGCTCGGGTTGGCGCACCATCAGCATCAAGGTCAGGAGCATGAGTGGGAGGTAGAGGGGTTCACTCCAGACGGAGGTGTGCGTAAGGAGGAACGGGGGCATCAGCGCTATGACAAGGGCAGTGAGGAGCCCAGTCCCCAAACCCGAGGTCGGGCCGACAAGGAGGAAGCACAGGCCCAGTGTCGCCCCTGCGGCCAAAGCCATGACCCAAAGGGAGGCCACGTCGGCCCGCACCCCCGTAGATCGTATGACTGCCCCGATGGCCAGGGACGGACCAGGAGGAAAGTGAGACAAGGGAGCAACGGTGTCAGGAGAGGCCCAGGAAGCGATGGGAATCCTCAGGCCGTTCCCCAGAGCGAAGGACCTACCCGCCTCCATATACTCCACCGAGTCAGCATGAGCCCCCGGTAGGTAAGCGGAATTGTTAATCTCCAGCACCGCCACAGCACCCAGCACCAAGAGGGTGATGGCAACAAGATAGTGTCGGGTCACAAACGGCTCAGTCTTCATCGTCCCATCCCGGATAGGCCAGGAAGCCCTCCTTCCGCATGACCCAGACCATATGCCCCAATCGCTCCTCCACCGGATCCACCCGCTCTCCGAACTCGCCCCTCAGCAGTTCCCCCACCTCGGCAACGGTCCGCTCCCCATCGAGATGCGTCCAGGCAAAACTCCCCACCTCATCCAGTCGGATCCGGTGGGCTGACATCTTATGGAAGAACCGGTCCATCAGGCCGCGAAAACCGATGGTCGCGGGCTCGGGTCGCAGCAAAACCACCTGACTCCCTGCCTCTTCCCATTCAGCGATGCGTCGAGGGGCCAACCCCAGGAGGTTGACGCCTGCCAACTCTTCTTCCCGGTTCGCTCTCTTTCGATGTCCCATGGGGTTCGTGGAGGAAGATCTTCTGAACTGGGGGGCCCCGTTGAGGGGGCGCCCCCTGTGAATGAAGCTCGTTAGTGGTCCAGACGCGTGGATGAGAGGCGATCCGATCTGATCTGACTTATCGGGAGCCAGACCAACATCCCCAGGACGATGACGTAGGCGAACAGGCTCAAGAAGTAGCTCGGTTCTTCAAGGAAGTTCAGGTTCTGGAAAGAGAGGAGGAACGGGAACTTGTCCGCACCGATCACCAGGAGGGCCAACACCACTGCCATGAGAGACTCCCCTGCAATAAACCCTGACGAGACCAAAATCCCGGTGTTCTCCGCTCGGGCCTTCTCCTCCTCTGAAGCCCCCTTCCTCTTCAGTTGCAGCTCAAAGATCCATTTGACCAAACCACCGACGAAGATTGCCGAGGTGGATTCGAAGGGGAGGTACATTCCTACGGCGATGAGCATGGGCGCCGGCGCCTTGATGAGGATGAGGCCCACGGCGAAGAACATCCCTACGATGACGAGCGGCCAGGCCATCTCTCCGGCCACGATCCCATTGGCCATCAGAGCCATGAGGCCGGCCTGAGGAGCCGGCAGTTGGGCTGATCCGATGACGTAGACGTTGTGGAGGGCCATGAGAGGGAAAGTGAGGACCAGGGCCGCGACAACTACACCCACCAGCTCGCCGATCTGCATCCGCCACGGTGTCCCGCCCAGGATGTGCCCAACCTTGAGGTCCTGCATCATATCCCCGGCGATGGCAGCGGCGCAGCAGACAACACCCGCCACACCCAGGACACCCGCCACCCCGCGGACATCGGTCACGCCGAGGAACACCATCATCACCGCTGCGATGAGGAGGGCGCTGAGGGTCAGACCCGAAACCGGATTGTTGGATGAGCCAATGAGCCCAACCAGATAGCCGGCGACAGCCGCAAACAGGAAGCCCAGGACCACCATAACCACGGTTAGCGTAACGGAACCGGCCACGGACCCGGAGAAGTGGTAGTAAAGGAAGAAACAGGCCACGGCAGCAGCACCGATGGCCAGAAGAACCTTTTTGAGGTCCAGGTCTACGTCGGTTCGATCCGTTTCCTCCCCACCCCCCACCACCCCGATGTTCTTCAATGCGCGCCCGATTCCGGTGATGAGGGATTGCCGAAGCGACCAGAGAGTGTAGAACGCCGCCACGATCATGGTCCCCACCGCCAGGGGTCTGACCTGACGGAGCCATACGGCGGTAGCCAAATCAGAATAGGTCTCGTCGGGCCCGATGAGGGCTCCCAGGCCAGGGTTGAGGAAGACGGAGAGAGGCACCAGCAGGAGCCAACCCATGACCGCACCGGAGAAGAGGACGGCCGAGATTCTGGTTCCCACGATATAGCCCACCCCCATCAGCATGGGGGATGCGCTGGGCGTGGCTCCCAATAGACCACCGGTATACTCCACCCGGCCCTGAAGAATGTCGATTGAGGAGCGGCCGAAGGCGAAGAACCGACTGGTGCTCTCCTGGACGAGCTGAATCCCATTCAGGTTCTTGAGAAACTCCCAGCCGCCAGCGAGCCCCATGGCTGCAAAGAGGTAGGCCGCCCCTGTCTGCCCCCCTTGCCCCGCCTTTACGATCTCCGCCGCGGCCACGCTCTCCGGAAATGGAAGATCGGCCTCCACCACCAACGTCCGCCGAAGCACGATGATGAAGAGAACGCCCAGGATTCCTCCGATGAGCATGATGGCTGTGCTCTCGAAATAGTGGAGGTCCTCCCATGCGCCGGAAATGATGAACGCCGGAATGGTGAAGATGGCCCCGGCCACCAGCCCTTCCCCCACAGAGGCTGTGGTTCTGGCGATGTTCTCCTCCAGAATGGTCCCCTTAAAAAGACGGAGCACCGCCATGGCCACCACCGCGGCCGGGAAAGTGGCGGCCACCGTGAGGCCGGCTCGCATACCTACATAGGCATTGGCCGCCCCCAGGGTCACTGCCATGAAGGCTCCTAGAACGAGTGCCTTGAGGGTCAGCTCCTTCATGGAGCGGGAGGCCGGAACGAAGGGAGCGAAGGGCTTCTTTTCCATGGGTCAGCTCACGGAAGGTGGGAATCGACAATAGGAGTTCGG
Organism: Gemmatimonadota bacterium; assembly: GCA_039656355.1. Classification (GTDB taxonomy): domain Bacteria; phylum Gemmatimonadota; class Gemmatimonadetes; order Longimicrobiales; family Gaopeijiaceae; genus JABDNZ01. The sequence goes on from JBDHMC010000001.1 coordinate 39,562, forward strand.
TCTCGCCTGGAGGCCGACCCCAGCCATGACGACGGCGGTGACGGTAGCTTCCTCTCCGAGGCTCTGTCAATTCATTGGACTGCTTGTTAGTGTTCTTGGTTCGCACCAGATGATAATCCGGCCTGCATAGGAGCAGGAGACCATGACCTTCGTTGCCGATCTCGAGCCCAAGGCCCTCTGGGCCCATTTTGACCAGATCCTCACGATTCCCCGAGGATCAAAGGAAGAGGACCAGATTCGGGCCCATGTCGTCGCCGTGGCCGAGCGGAACGGTCTGGAATACCAGATCGACGGCACCGGGAACGTGATCGTCAGGAAGCCTGGCACCCAGGGTAAAGAAGACGCCTCAGCCACCCTTCTCCAGAGCCATCTGGACATGGTGAACGAGAAGAACTCCGACGTGGAGCACGACTTCTCGACCGACGCCATCCGGCCGGTGATGGATAGGGAGTATCTTACGGCCGACGGGACCACACTGGGAGCGGACAACGGGATCGGGGTAGCTGCCATGTTGGCCATCCTCGAGGCTCAGGATCTGACACATGGCCCGCTGGAGTTCCTCTTCACCATCGACGAGGAGACGGGTCTCACAGGGGCCGGTGGCTTGGATCCCTCCATCCTCCGAGGTCGGATTCTCCTGAACCTGGACTCGGAAGAAGAAGGGACCGTGACCGTGGGTTGTGCCGGGGGCGCCGATACAGAGATTCGGCTTGGCCTCCAATCCATCCCGGGACCCTCCAACTCTTCTACCTTCAGGGTGAGGCTCCACGGACTGAACGGTGGCCACTCCGGGATCGACATCCACCTCCAAAGAGGAAACGCCATCCAAATTCTGGCGCGGATGATCCACGCCATCTCCCACGGCACGCCGGGGTTCCTCGCAGGAATCGACGGTGGAAACATGCACAACGCTATCCCCCGGGAAGCGTGGGCCACCGTAGTCATTCCCGACGATCAATCGGGTGATTTCCTACTGGGTATCGGAAAGCAATTCGAGATCGTAAAGGAGGAATACGGAGCCATCGAGCCGGAGATGGAGTTCAGCATCGACGAGGGACCTGCGCCGGAGGGGGTCTGGACTACTTTCACAACTTGGGACGTCCTCCGCCTGTTGGTCGGCCTGCCCCACGGAGTGGTGACCATGAGCAACGACATCGAGGGACTCGTGGAAACCAGCACCAACCTCGCGGAAGCAAAATCCGAGGGCGACGTCCTTCGCATCCTCATGAGTTCGCGATCTTCGGTTGCGTCATCACTGGGTTGGATCCGGCAGAAAATCCGCGCTGTAGCCTTCCAGGCCAAAGCTGAAGTGGACGAACACGACGGGTATCCGGGCTGGAAACCGAACCTGGATTCCGCCGTGCTTCAGGTCGTCAAAAACGTCCACACCAGGGTCCTCGGAAAAGAGCCCCATGTGGAGGCAGTCCATGCCGGCCTGGAATGCGGTATCATCGGTGAGATGGTTCCTGGGATGGACATGATCTCTTTCGGCCCCCAGATCGAGTTCCCTCATTCCCCCAAAGAGCGGGTGAAGGTGGATTCGGTGGGCCGCTTTTATGACTTGTTGACGGCGGTCCTGACTGAGTTGGCGAACTAAGGAGGCTCTGCACAAGTGGGGTGCGGCCGCTCGCGCAGAGGCTCCCAAAGGAGGGGCAGATCCGGGGGGGGGATGAGGAAAAACGGAAGGTGGTGAGCCGTGAAAGCCATGGTCCTGGAAACCCTGGGCCCTCTTGCCCAAAACCCGACTCCGCTTCGCTCTGCCACCGTCCCAGATCCATCCCCCGGTCCAGGGGAGCTACTGGTTCGAGTTAGCACCTCCGGTGTCTGTCACACCGAGTTGGACGAGATCGAAGGTCGAACACCCCCCCCTACCCTTCCCATGATTCTTGGCCATCAGGTCGTCGGCCGAGTGATGGGGATGGGTCCCCGAACATCTCGTTTCCAGATTGGTGACCGTGTTGGGGTGGCGTGGATCTTCGATAGCTGCAGAAGGTGTCACCACTGTGCAGGAGGAAACGAAAACCTCTGTGCCGGGTTCCGAGCCACCGGCCGCGATGTAAACGGTGGCTATGCCGAGTTCATAACCGTCCCTGAACCCTTCGCCTTCCCTATTCCCGCAGTATTCACCGATTCTGAAGCCGCTCCACTTCTTTGCGCCGGTGCCATCGGTTACAGGTCGTTTCGCCTCACCAACCTCCGAAACGGCCAGCCTCTGGGTCTCACCGGCTTCGGCGCCTCCGGACATCTGGTTTTGAAGATGGTGCGACACAAATACCCCGACACTGACGTCTTCGTTTTCGCCCGGAGCGAGGCGGAGCGAGCCTTCGCTCTCGAACTCGGAGCTGTATGGAGCGGGGACACATCAGACCGCAGCCCGGAGGCGCTGGAAGCTATCATCGACACGACTCCGGTCTGGAAGCCCTTTGTGGAGGGACTCCGAAATCTGGCGCCTGGGGGACGAATGGTGATCAACGCGATCCGAAAGGAAGACCATGACAAGGAGGCCCTCCAAGGCCTGGATTATGCCGGGGACCTCTGGATGGAACGAGAAATCAAAAGCGTGGCGAATGTCGCTCGAAGCGACGTGTCCGAGTTTCTGGAGTTGGCGGCCGAGATTCCTATTCGCCCTGAAGTCCAGGAGTTTCCCCTTGAAGACGCCAATATCGCCCTCCAGGAGATGAAAAATCGGAAGATCCGGGGGGCCAAGGTTTTGCGGGTGGGTTAGCCCTCACGCCCGGCCCTCCCATCCTGGAGTGCCCCACACATCAGACCTCGCCCAAACGCCCCAAATGCAGTAGTCTCACCGACGTCCAGATTGATTCGAAGAACTGAAGATCAACCCCGTACGGTGAGGCTTTAACATGAGACCACTCTCTGGCCCATTCGAATTCCTGCGGACGGCTGTCCGGTCAGCTCTCCTCCCAAAGGTGGGGATGATGCTGGTCGTGGCTTTGGCTGCCGTCCCTTCCCACCTGGCTTCTCAGCAGGCTGATGCCGCCGCCATGCAGGCCCTTCATCCTAGTGTCGAAGGTCTTAAACCGGCCTGGGGCGCCAATTGGCAGCTGGCAGCCCGCTTCGCCCCGTATAAGGCACGGAGCCTCGGCTACAGCACTTCTGTCGCCCCACGGTGGATCGGCGAGACGGATCGGTTCTGGTACTCCTTCGAGAACTCCGACGGGACCTCCTACTACATCGTCGATCCTGCCCGGAGCAACAAAAGGCTGCTCTGGGACAACGATCGCTTGGCGGCAGAGCTGACCCGGATTGTAAAGGATCCGTTCGATGGCCAGCACCTCCCCGTCCGCAGCATCTCATTCATCGACGAGAACACACTCCAGTTCGAGGTCCAGTCCACCGTTGACGAAGAGATCCCGGAGGAGGAGGCTGAGGACGAGACTGAGGTCGAGGAAGAGGAGGGCGAGCAGGAGCGTTCCCGTCCCAGCCGTCCGAAAACCCGAAAGAAGGTCTTCCACTTCGAGTACGACGTGAACACCCAGGTCCTCACCGAGGTGGTTGATTATGAGGAACCCCGAAGCCACGTCGGATGGGCCAGCGTTTCCCCGGACAGTTCCAAAGTGGTCTTCAGCCGTGAGTGCAATCTCTTCCAGATGAGCTGGGACGACTATATGAACATCGTCCAGGCTCGGTATAAGAAGACCGGAGAGAAAGCCGACTCCGCTGAAATCGGCGTCGAGGTGGAGGAGACCCAGCTCACCACCGATGGGGAGAAATACTACTGCTATGGCTCCTCGGGGCGTGGACAGACCGACGACGAGAAGGAAAAGCAGTGGGGGAAACGTCAGGGTGCGGGTCTGATCTGGTCCCACGATTCCCGGTACTTCGCAACTACCCGGCAGGACCAGCGGGAGGTGGAAGAGCTCTGGGTGGTTCACGCCGTTGGAAGTGAGCGCCCCAAGCTGGAAACCTACAAATACCCAATGCCCGGAGAGGAGAACGTCGGGATCACCGAGCTCCTGGTCTACGACACCGAGGCCGGGGAGATGAAGAAGATCGACGACGATCCCTGGAAGGATCAGCGTATGGGGGTCTACTCCGATCCCACTCCCAGGGGCGACGGGTTCTCGAAGAGAAGCGGTGAAGACCAAGAACCCTCCATACGGAGATGGCTCTCCCCGAATTCAAACGAACTCTACTTCTATCGGCGCAGCCGGGATCAGCACCGGGTGGATGTGATGGTGGCTGATCCTGCCACGGGCGAGGTTCGGGCGGTCATCGAAGAGCGCCTCAATACCTACGTGGAGAGCCAGACCCCGCGCCGGATGGAGAGCGGTGACCTCATCTGGTGGTCCGAGCGGGATGGATGGGCTCACCTCTACCTTTACGGAGCCGACGGCACCGAAAAGCGCCAACTCACCGAGGGGCCCTGGCACGTGGCTGGGATTTCGGGAGTCGATGAGGCCCGGGGAGTGGTGTTCCTCAGGGGCAACGCTCGGGAAGAGGGAGAGAATCCGTACTACGAGCACTTCTACCGCGTAGGTCTGGACGGGACCGGTTTTGCCCTCCTCAACCCCGGGGACTTCAGCCATCGCTCCTCCATCAACCGTGGTAACCGGTACTTCGTGGACACCTATTCCCGCGTGAACACCGTACCGGCCTCGGCCCTGTTCAACTCCAGCGGCCAGAAGGTTTTGGACCTGGAAACGGCGGACATCTCTTTATTGGAGGCAGCCGGATTCCAGCTCCCTGAGCCCTTTAAAGTGAAAGCCGCCGACGGCGTGACGGACATCTACGGGGTCATGTACAAACCCTTCGACTTCGATCCTAGCAAGCAGTACCCCATCGTGGCCTACGTCTATCCAGGACCACAACAGGAGTCGGTAGCCACGTCCTTCTCGGGACCCTCCACCACGGTGGCCCTGGCCCAGATGGGCATGATCGTCATCACCATAGGGAACCGCGGAGGCAGTCCTTCCCGCTCGAAGTGGTATCACAACTACGGCTACGGGAACCTCCGGGACTATGGGTTGAAAGATAAAAAAGTTGGCATCGAACAACTTGCCGACCGGCACGACTTCATCGATATCACGCGGGTGGGAATCTACGGCCATTCCGGTGGCGGCTTCATGTCCACCGCCGCCATGCTGGTCTACCCCGACTTCTTCAAGGTGGCTGTGTCGTCGTCAGGGAACCACAACAACGACGTCTATAACCTGAACTGGTCCGAAAAGCATGACGGGGTGAAGGAGGAAACGGACGAGGAAGGGGAAGTCAGCTTCGAGTACGACATCGACAAGAACTCGGATCTTGCTGGAAACCTGAAGGGGAATCTCCTCCTCACCACGGGAGACGTGGACAACAACGTCCACCACGCGGGAACGTTCCGTATGGCCCAAGCCCTCATTCAGGCCAACAAACGTTTCGACATGTTCGTCTTTCCTGGCGCACGCCACGGCTACGGGAACATGGGCAACTACTGGTTCTGGATGCAGGCGGAGTATTTCGCCAAACACCTCCTCGGTGACGACCGGACGGCCGCCGACATCTGGGAGATCAACAACGAGACGGAGCAGTCCGGAGGGCGGTAGGAGTTAAGAACCAACCGAAGTGGAAGTAGATGGGGGCGGGCCAACCGGCCCGTCCCCAGTTGGCTTGGATGAGCTGGAGTCACCGATGAGAATCAGTATTTGTAGTTGCGCGGTTTTGTTAGCAGCCCTCGTCTCCATTTCCTCCTGCGCTCCCGACCCAGCCGAGACCCCAGGTGATTCTGAGTCGATGGACCGGCCGTGGGTGATCCAACTCCCGGCCGATCCCTTCGAGAGAGGCCGGATTCACGGCGAGACCTTGCAGGAAGAGATACGGGATCAGGTCGCTCTCTGGGGGTCCGCTCTAACCCAAGGTCTCCAGGTCGACGCGGAGAGTTTTTCAGCAGATTTCCTGGCGAAAACCG
>JBDHMC010000002.1:0-26995 GCA_039656355.1 Gemmatimonadota bacterium
GAATGGGTGGAGCCCCTCTCCGCTGACTTCCAAGGATACCAGGTATGGGAGTTGCCTCCCGCAGGACAGGGAATCGCCGCCTTGGAGATGTTGAAGATCCTGGACTCCTTCGATCTGAAGTCCATGGGTCACAACTCGCCGGAGTACCTCCACCACATCATTGAAGCAAAGAAGTTGGCTTTTGCCGACCTGGCCCGGTACGTCTCCGACCGTGACCACCTGGAGGGGGATCTCACCGCGCTATTGGAAGACGACTACATCGCTCGCCGAAGTGCTCTCATCGACCCCACCCGGGCTGCCGAGAGAGTGGATCCGGGGAGACCCTTCAACAACGGTGAGACCATCTACCTCACGGTGGCCGATCGGGAAGGGAACATGGTCTCGTTCATCAACAGCATCTTCGAGTACTTCGGTTCGGGTGTCGTGGCACCGGGCACCGGGTTCGTCCTTCAAAACCGGGGCGCTGGCTTCACCTTGGACGAGGGGCACCCCAACCAGATCGCACCCCGGAAGCGTCCGTTCCACACCCTCATTCCCGGGTTTGTCACCAAGGATGGTGATCCTCTCTTGGCTTTCGGTGTCATGGGAGGATCCATGCAGCCCCAGGGGCATGCCCAGCTCCTCCTCAACCTCCTGGTTTTCGACATGGACCTGCAGGACGCCGTCGACGCCCCCCGGGTCCGCCACATGGGGGGGACCCGTATCGTCCTGGAAACGCCCATATCCGACGACGTTCGCCTCAGCCTTTGGGAAATGGGCCACACCATTTCCAACGGAGGTTCTTTCGGAGGAGCCCAGGCCATCCTACGCCTCGCACGGGGCTGGGCGGCGGGCTCCGATCCTCGAAAGGACGGAATGGCCGCAGGACATTAGGGGGGCTCGGCACAGATGGGGCACGCCGCGTTATGGGCGCCACGGGGCCAGGCAGTGACGTCAGGGCGATGAGGGTCGGCCCAAGGGATGGCGGGGAGGTCCGTGTCTTTCCCCTCCACCGACTACCCCCAGGCTTCCTCGACTCCCTCGATCACCCACCCGATCCACCAGCACGGCCTCGACCTTCGGCCACCCTGACTCTCCTCCGTGAGGGCAGAGCGGGCTTGGAGGTCCTCCTTCTCAAACGAAGCCCAAGGTCGGGGTTCATCCCGGGCGCCTGGGTATTCCCTGGGGGAACCGTGGACCTGGCAGACGGTGATCCCGGGTTCCTTCCCCGACTACACGGCATCACCCCCGAAAGCGCACAGGATCGATTGGGGACCGATGCCTCCGAACCTCCGGCCTTGGCCTACTGGGTGGCGGCCCTCCGAGAGACCTTCGAAGAGACTGGCGTCTTGATTCACCGGAGAACAGACCGAACCAAATCCGAATCCCACCATCAAACAGAAGCCGAGGCCCTGGCACGGTCGAGACTCCTCATCGGTGAGATGAGCTTCATGGATGTGTTGGAGAACCTGGACCTCAGGCTGGACGCCGAGGCTCTGGAATACAGCGGCCACTGGGTCACGCCGGAGTGTGAGCCCCGCCGATACGAAACCCGGTTCTTCGCTACGGAGGTTCGGGGGGATGCCGTGGTGACTCCGCACGACAAAGAGATGGTAGAGGCTCGGTGGCTCACTCCAACGGAAGCTCTCACCGGAAACCAAGAAGGGACCCTACCTCTGGTATTCCCGACACTCTTCACGTTGGAGGGCCTGGAGCTTTTCCAAACGCCTGGGAAGGCCTTGGACTATCTGCGAGGTAAGCCCGTACCCCGGCGGTTACCCAAGCTCCGGCGAACCCAGGGTGGGATCGGTTTTTACCTCGAGGATTGAGAGGTCATTGCGCCGGGTCAGCCAACCTCTCCACCAAGATGGTGGAAACATCGGAGATCTGGCTCTCCTCGTCTTTCATTACCCCCAGCATCCTGTGACACCCCGGGCAGCCTGTCACGACCTTTTTCAAGCCCGTGGCTTGGATCTGCTCCCACCGCATCTGGTTCACTTTTGCCGGCGAGTCCCAGAGGAATCCCCCACCTCCACCTCCACAGCACGTGGTCGGGAAACCGGCGGCGCTGGCCTCGGGCTCCTCGAGGGTCAACCCCGCAGCCTGAAGTAGCCCCTGCATGTCCCCGACCTCGTCATTGTGGAAGAGCTTGCAGGGGGTGTGGAGGGCTGCCGCCATCGGCTTCGCCGCCAACTCCAACCGACCGGTCCGAACCAGGTTGGCAAGGTAAGGCGTGTGAAGCCGAACGTCGGAGAAGTCGGCGCCGTAGGCCTTGTACTGGGTCTGGATGGTGTCCCTGCAATGAGGGCAGATGGTGAGGATGGCCCGATCCTGATCACCTCCCAAAGACTCCGTGAGAAACTCGATCCTTTCTTGCGCCCATAGAGGCCAATCCTCCATCAGTCCCCCACCATGGAGGAGTCCCTCGCCCCAGCATCGCTCCTCGGCCAAAACTCCCCACGTGATCCCCACCGCATCGAGAAGTTTGCCCGTCGCCACCACCACCGGCTGGACCTCCGAACTGTTGCCGCCCTGGCAGCCCAGCACGAAGAGGACGTCGTGGGTGGAAGGGTCGTAAATGGGCAAATCGTTCTCCTTAATGAAACGACTCCTCTCACCGCCATCCACACCAAAAATGTTTCCGGAAGAGGCCAAGGCCTTCATAGCGGTGTCACGGAGGGCCCTCGGCGGATAGAGGCCTTCCAGCATGAGCCGGCCCCGAATCTCCAGTGCGTTTCGTCCGGGCCTGCACCCCGTGGGGCAAGCAACCTCACAGGCCCTGCACTGGACACAGGTCGCAGCGACATCGGCGTCGATCTGCTTGGCTAAGTCGTCCGCCGAAAGACCCGGGGTTTGGAGTGCTAGGACGAAATGATCCCTGGGTTTCAGGACTGGGCCCGCCGGACATGCATCGTTACATCGCCCGCACTGGATGCAGGCCGTCTGATCGAAGAGAGATCCGAAGCTGAAGTCCGCTACCCCCCCCGGCATCCCCAGGCGGGCATACTCTGCTTCCAACTTGGCCTCGTCTTCCAGATCCATGTCCAAGTCGTTCCCGAATACCGGTCGATCCGACGGCACCTCCGTCATGTGCTTCAAGACCACGTTCACCGGGGCCAGCACCAGATGGAGGTGTTTCCCGTGGGCGATGACAGCTGGGAATACAGCAAGGACAGCCAGGTGGACCCACCAATTCGTAATTCCTCCAGCCGACTCCGCCGCCACCACCTGTTCCAGGAGATGGGTAATCATCAGGAGGCCGATGAGGCTAAGGATGATCCCGGACTCCAGGGGGTGAGTCATCTTCTCCCTGTCTACGAAATACCTGCGTATGACAAGAAAGACGATGGAAACAAGAACGACGATGGCCACCACGTCCAGGAGCCTGTTGTACCAAATCGGAGCCTCCACCTCCATCCCCAACCCAATCAGGACATGAAGAAGGCTTTTGAATAGGAAGGCCAACAGACCAAAAAAGAGGGGTAGGTGAAAGAGGCCCACCCAGGGACGGTTCCTCACGACCACGTTCTGGGAAATGACCTCCCAGGCACCTGGGAAAAAGCCCCGGGGATTCGTGATTCGGACCTCCCCCCGCTTGGGCCATACGTGTCCCAGGCGCCGCGTCCATAGGACGTAGCCGAAGGCACCTACACACCCCAAGAGAACCAACGCCACCAGAAGCGGCTGAATCCAAGCCATTTGTGTCCCTCCTGAAACCGTCCGTCCGAGAATCCCGGCGGATCCACCCCGGGAAGCCGGGGTAAGGGAGAAGCCCCAGTCGCACTACCTTAGCCAAAAGCTGGCAACTCTGCACGGTGACAATGGCACCGTGGAGATGCCGAGCCTCGGGAGCATGTTTTTCTGATGCCTTCTTTCCAACCGTCAACCGTCGGCGGACTCAAAGCCTCTGGGTACAAAACCATTCCCGTGAGGAATGAGCTCAGAAATAACCTGGTAGAGAAACTACGTGCCGGCGATGAACTTTTTCCGGGTATCGTCGGATACGGCGATACCGTGGTTCCACAGCTGGTGAACGCAGTCTTGGCCCGCCATGATTTCATCCTTCTAGGCCTCCGGGGGCAAGCGAAGAGCAGGATCCTGAGGCAACTTGTGGAGCTCATGGATCCGGAACTGCCTATCCTGGCAGGGAGCGAGGTGAACGACGACCCTTTGAATCCCATCTCCAAACATGGCCGGCTTCTGATTGATGAGCTGGGAGACGAAGCTGCCATCGAGTGGATTCCCAGGGAGTACAGGTACGTCGAGAAACTGGCAACTCCCGACGTCACCATCGCAGACATGCTCGGAGATGTGGATCCCATCAAGGCGGCTCGGGGTGGGCACATTCTGGCCGACGAACTCACCATTCATTATGGCCTCCTCCCGCGCGCCAACCGGGGAGTATTCGCCATCAACGAGCTGCCGGACCTGGCGGGGAAGATTCAGGTTGGGCTCTTCAACATCCTTCAGGAGGGTGACGTCCAAATCAAAGGGTACCCCATCCGCCTTCCGTTGGACGTCTTCATGGTCTTCACTGCCAATCCGGAGGATTACACCGCTCGGGGTAAAATCATCACACCGCTGAAGGACCGGATCGGGGGCGAGATTCGTACCCATTATCCCTTGGAGGTAGAGACGGGTATTGCCATTACCAAGCAGGAAGCCTGGGTGGACCGGGAGCAGTTACCGGTGCACATCCCGGCCTTTTTGGAGGAGGTGGTGGAGCGGGTGGCTTTCCTCGCCCGAAAGGACAAGAGGATCGATCAACGGTCGGGGGTGAGCCAACGACTGCCCATCACCCTCATGGAGACTGTGGTATCCAATGCGGAAAGACGGGCCTTCCTCCTGGGAGAGGACCAGGTTGTTCCGCGTCTCTCGGATCTATTCGCGGCCCTACCCTCCATCACCGGAAAGATGGAACTGGAATACGAGGGGGAGCTTCATGGAGCCGAGAAGATCGCTCGGGAGCTCATCAGTGGCGCGGCAGGCCTTACCTTTCAGGCCCGTGCTGGCGGTTCGGACGTGGAAGAGATCGTGGCGTACTTTGAGGAGGGCGGTGCCCTCCAGCTTTCGGAGGATGCCACAGCCGCGGCCTGCGTGGAGGCCTTCCAGGTGGTCCCGAGTCTTTTGGAGTTGGTGGAGTGGGTGGGGCTAGCCCCTTCTGCGGCGTCGCCAGGCCTCCAGGCTTCAGCCTGCGAATTGCTCCTGGAAGCGCTGGTGGCGGAGCGGCGCCTAAGCCGTGTGGAGGGTGGTTATACCCGGCCGGCCTTCGAGCTCTAGAAGGCTTTTTCGGAACAGGATGCGAACGAACTCCTACCGCCCTCCGTCCACAGAAAGAGTCTGGCCGGTAACCCAAGAAGCGTAATCCGACGCGAAAAAGAGGACGGCGTGGGCGATGTCCTCAGGTCGTCCCAGACGCCGGGTGGCGATGGAATCCACCAGCCGTTCCTGGCCCTCCTTTCCGTAGGACTCCCACTGCCGCTCCGTCGTAGGGTTGCATCGCACAAACCCTGGAGCCACGCAGTTCACCGTGATCCCCGAAGGACCCAACTCATGGGCCAGTTGGCGGGTAAGCCCAATGAGCCCAGCTTTCGCAGAGGCATACGCCTGAATCCCCGTCAGGCTCACGCGAAGCCCGGCTCCCGACGAGATGTTCACGATTCGGCCCCACCTGCCAGCTTTCATGAAGGGTACGACAGCCTGAGAAAAGTTAAAGGCGCCATTCAGGTTTACGTCGAAAATTACTCTCCAGTCCTCATCGGGGACCTCTTCCAGCGGCCTCCCAACCTGCCCGGCTACACCCCCGGCATTGTTCACCAGAACGTCTATCTTCCCCGTTTCCTCCGACGCAGCCGTTACGAAGGATTTCACCGACTTCCGATCCCGAACATCGACCACCCATCCCTCACATGTCCCACCACAGAGGGCTCGTGTGTCCTCCAACTTTCCGGGTTCCAGATCGCAGGTCCACACCCGGGCCCCCAGGTCACTAAGAGCCCGGCACATCTCCTGACCCAATCCGTGTCCCCCACCGGTAACGATCGCCGTGCGTCCCGTAAAGTCGATTTTCATGAAAATGTCCTCAGCTCCTTCAGGTTTTCCCAACTCTGAGGCCGATCCCGCACCTCAATTTGATGGACTTGGCGGATCAGGGCTGCGTTTAGAGGGGTGGGCACGCCCTCTTCCATGCCGAGCCGAACTATCCAGCCCAACTGGGCATCGACTTCGGTAGCCCGTTTTCTAACGGCCAGGTCCCGCCAAATCCCGCTGTGGGTCTTTGCCGACGCTCGGTTGAAGCGCACCAGGTCGTCCAAAGACGATTCGGCCAGGGCCGCAGACCCTCCGGGTTCGAACGCCTCCGGACTGAAGCCATCGAATGCCTCCAGAGACACCCCCCTGGCCAAAGCAACGGCCACCACCTCTCGAGCCAAGGAGATGAGTAGAGGCCTGAACTCCCTTTCGGCCAAAACATCGGCAATGGCGTCATCGGTCAAGGCGGTGGCGAACAAAAGGGACGCATAGGCAAGCTTCCCCCAGAGAAACCCGAAGATGTTATCGGTGAGCACAGTTTCCGGTTCGAAATGGCGGAGGAGGGCATGGATGCCGAGGACCCGATCAGTGACGGTTCCATCGATCTCCCCCACCACCGTGGCGCCACGATTCCCCCGGTGAATCACGCCAGGCTCCAGGTAGTCGGCTCCGAAGTTCACAAAGGCCCCTACCGTCCTTCCCGAGCCCACGGTCTCAGCGATCTCGAGCTCGCAAAGACCGTTTTGGATTGAGACCACCGCCCCGTCGTCGGTAAGGTGAGGCTCCAACTGGTTCAGGCCTTCCCCTGTATGGTGGGACTTCACGCAAAGGAAGATCAGAGGGAAGCGACCGGAGAGGCCCGAGGGTTCCTTGGCCCGGACAGGAACCGTGAACTCGTCGATGGGGCCCCTAATCTGCAGACCCTTCTCGTTCATGGCCCGAACATGGTCCTGGGCCTTGTCCACGAAGAGGACCTCCACCCCATCCTGGACCAGTGCCGCGCCAATACTCCCACCCATGGCACCCGCCCCCCACACCACCAGCGGAGGTTCGGGGCCGAGGCCACCCGGTCTCACCTCCACCCTTCCTCCATTGTCTCCCGCGCCTCTGCTATGGCCACCTTCCAGATGGCCATCATCTCCTCGTCGGGCTTCTGGTACACACCTCCCATGTTTCCATCCCCGAGGACCTTTCTTAACCCCGCCGGATCCAACACCGACTTCATGGTCTTGTCGAAGGCGGGCTTCTGTTCCGCCGGAAGCGGCACTCCCTCCAGGCGGGTCCAGGGGAAGTTCTCCATCCAGGAGGCATGAGAACCGACCGGATCCGTCTCCTCGATTTTCGCCAGGGTTTTGGGACTGATCCACCAATTGAAGGTCTTCACCTGGTGCCCAGGGCGGTCCGCCATCCACTCCGAAGCAAAGGAGGCCGCTGGAGCGTTCCCCCCGTGCCCGTTGACGAAGACGATCCTGCGAAACCCGGATTGGGACAAGGAGTCCAGTAGGTCCCGGAGGAGGGATAAGTAGGTCTCCATCCTGAGAGACACGGTTCCGGGGAAGGCCGAGAAATAGGGGCAAATCCCATAGGCCACTACAGGGAAGACCGGTATACCCAGGGGCTCCGCCGCCTCTCTGGCTAGTCTCTCGGGGATCAGCGTGTCCACCTCCAAGCTCAAATAGGCGTGCTGTTCCGTACTCCCAAGAGGAACTACGGCCCGATCGTCGGTCTTCAGATATTCCTCAACCTGCATCCAATTCATGTCAGCGATTCGCAACTGGGTCCTCCGTGGATACGGTCCTTAGCCCGCATGGGCCGGCACCTGCGGCTTCATCTTCCCCTGCAGCTCCGGCTTAAAAGTGCGAATTCCCGCGGACCCCCGCCACAGGAGTCCGGGAAAATCCGGAAGTGCTGGGCAAGAGCCCGGTGTCCCATCTGACCCAGCGGGCCCCCAAGGAAACCTTTTCAACGCAGCACACGTCCTACTCTGAAGACACCTCTAGTTTTTCTAGATGTCGTTTTTCTGGAGGAAGGCTCTCGACTCCTCCGAGCACTTCGGACAAGGGGTACCAAGTGGGCAAGCAACAACCGGACATGATTCGAGGGGCCCTGGACATGCTCATTTTGAAGGTCCTCTCTCTGGAGCCCCTTCACGGATGGGGACTCTGCGAGAGGATTCATCTCTTTTCCAAAGACGAACTCCAGGTGAACCAGGGCTCTCTCTACCCGGCCCTCCACAAGCTCACCCAGGAGGGGTGGATCAAATCCTACTGGGGTCTCACCGAGAACAACCGGAAGGCCCGGTACTACCGCCTTACCCGGGCAGGCAAAAAGCAGCTGAATGTCGAGGCGGCTCACTGGGACCGGTTGGCTACAGCGGTCGCCAGGGTCATGGCAACCTCCTGAGGCATTACCTATGCGCCTGATCTCCAAGTGGCTCTTCCGCCTTCGGGCGACCCTTCTTCCAGGCGGCCTGGAAGAATCCATGAAGGAGGAGATGGCCTTCCACATGGAGATGGAGGCCCGAAAGCTCATGGCCAAAGGCCTGGCCCCGGAAGAGGCCTTTCGGAAGGCCCGGCGTGACTTCGGTGAGCCCGAATATCACAAGGAAAAGGCACGAGAATCCTGGGGAATTAGCATGATCCAGAACTTCAGAATCGACGCCCGACACACCATCCGGGCCCTCAGGCGAAACCCCGTCTTCGCCATCGTCTCCATCCTCACCCTTGGGCTCGGGATCGGAGCGAACAGCGCCATCTTCAGTGTTGTGAATGGGATCCTCCTCCGGGATCTTCCATTCCCTGAAGCGGATCGGTTGGTGTCACTATGCGAGACCTTCCCCGATGACCCCGGGAGATGTGTGACCGCCTCCACTCCGAACGTGACAGACTGGGCAGAACGGAGCAGCTCCTTCCAGGAGATCGGGGTATTCCGCTGGTGGGGCCACATTCTCGAAACCCCTGAGGGGGCAGAGGGCGTTTCCAGCCTCATTGCGACTCCCGAGTTCTTCCAGATCATGGCGTATCAGCCAGCAATTGGCCGAATTTTCCGACCGGAGGATCAACTGGAAGGGAACCGGAACACCGCTGTCCTGGACCATGCCTTTTGGGAATCCCGGTTCGGTTCGGACCCTGGAGTCGTTGGGACCAACATCAACCTCTCGGGCGAGTCCTTCGAAGTCATCGGAGTCCTCCAGAAAGGCCAGAAACCCCCTGCCATGTCCGGAGAGCGAGGTGCCGACGTGTGGCTTCCTCTGCACTTCGGTCCACGGGACAACGACCGACGGGACTGGCGGGGGTTCTATGCCATTGGCCGTCTGAATCCCGACGCCACCCTGGAGGTGGCCCGACAGGAGATGGGAGTCATTCATCAAGGGCTTCTGGAAGAGTATCCTGAAGCCAACAGGGATTGGGGCCTCCAGCTCACTACACTCCATGACCGAATAGTGGGCCGCGTGAAGAACACCCTCTTCCTCTTTCTGGGGGCTGTGGGTTTCGTTCTCCTCATCACCTGCGCAAACATTGCCAATCTGATCCTGGCCCGTCTCTCCAGTCGAGAATCGGAGATGGGAATCCGGACCGCATTAGGAGCCGGAACGGCCCGATTGACCAGCCAGCTGTTGACCGAAGGGCTGATTCTGGCTCTCCTCGGAAGTGGCCTGGGACTTTTTATCGCCTGGGTCGGCACTCCCCTTTTCCTCTCCATGGCCCCTGCCGGGATCCCCCGGTTGAGCGAAGTTGGGATTGACGGCCAGGTGTTGGCCTTCACCCTGGGACTGGCTGTCCTGGCCACCCTGCTTTTCGGCATTGCACCTTTGGCACGGGCTTCCCGGATCCGGCCCATGGCAGCCCTTCGAAAGAGTCGGCACGGCAGGGGAAAGGGTCCCATGGGCGGGATTAACGGAATTCTCGTGGTCTCCGAGGTGGCACTGGCTCTGGCCCTCCTGGTGGGAGCGGGGCTCCTGACTCGGAGTTTCGCTGCGTTCTACCGGTGGGACCCGGGCATCGACCGCGAACACCTCTTGGTGGCTTCCACCTCCGTCGCCACCGGCTCTTATCAGGGGAGTCAGGCAGTCTTGAACGTCTACCGGACTCTGGACCAGGAAATCCTTGCCCTCCCGGGGGTTCGATCCGTAGCTCGCACATCCGCCGGACCCTTGTTCGGTGGTTGGGAGCCTGATCAGGTCTTCCCGGCTGAGGAGGCGGGAACAGGGGGAAGGGGTCACCAGGCCCGGTGGTACGATGTCAGTCCCAACTACTTCGAGACCTTAGGGGTCCCTGTCCTTCGCGGCAGAGCCTTCACGACAGAAGACAACTCAGAATCTCCCATGGTGGTGGTCGTGAACGAGACTATGGCCAACCAGCTCTGGCCCGGAGAAGATCCCCTGGGCAGGGAGATCTGGATGGAGATGCATGATGGGATCCGTGAGGTGGTCGGCGTAGTGGCCGACGTCCCCCCGTTGGATCCGGACGCAGTCGTGGATGCGGAGATGTTCTGGCCCCAGGCCCAGTACACTCGACCCGTCTCCTTCTTCGTAATCCGGACAGAAGGGGACCCCGGACCGATCCAGCGTCAGGTCGCGGATCGGATCCACTCGGTCGATCCGGACATTCAGGTACGAACGGTCATGGACTATGAGGCCCTCTTGAGCCAACGCCTCGTTCAGCCCCGGTTCAACATGCTCCTTATCGCGATATTTTCCGGAGTGGCTCTGATCCTGGCGGGTATCGGAATCTATGGAGTGGTGTCTCGCTCGGTGGCCGCCCGCACCCGGGAGATGGGCATCCGAATAGCCCTGGGCGCTCAGCGATCCAGGGTCGTCCGACAGGTGGTACGTCAATCCATCGGGATCGCGGGCATCGGGGTGGTTCTCGGACTGGCCTTGGCCCTGGCGTTCTCACGCTTCATCCGAGGATTTCTCCACGGCGTGGTTCCCACCGATCCCCTGACCTACAGCTCGGTGGCACTCTTGCTGTTTGCCGTAGCCGTGCTGGCAAGTTTCGTCCCGGCCCTCACTGCCAGCCGGGTGGACCCAATGGCAAGCCTGAGGGAGGAGTAGGAGCCTGTCCGCCTATTCGAGGGCGGACAGGCTCCAGGGCCAGGAGGTCACTCCACCGTGGCCCAACACTCGATCTCCACCCTGGCACCAAGGGCGAGGCCCGTTCCGGCAAAAGCGCTCCGGGCGGGAAAGTGGTCTGTGAAATAGGTGACGTAGACCTCGTTCATGGCAGGCCACTCTTCGATGTCGGCCATCATCACAAGGCACTTCACCACCCGGTCCATTGAGGAGCTGTTCGCTTCGAGAAATCCCTTGATGTTCTCCATCACCTGTCGGGTCTCGGCCTGAATCCCACCGGGGACCACCTCCATCACCCCCGGCTGAGTACCGATCTGCCCTGACAGATAGAGCATGTTTCCCACCCTGACTGCATCGGAGAATGGAAGCCCCATCTCTCGGGTGGTTTCGGACTGGATGTACTCCACGTCCACCTGGGAGGAGAGGGGCGAAGGAAGGGCGGTCAGGGCCAGGCCGGTGATGGCGAGGCCAACTCCAAGGCTCGTGCGGAACCACATAAAGCCGTTCATCTTCCCCTCCTACCGGAACAGGTGTTTTTCAAACCACTTGGCCTGCTCCTGATCCAAGAACAGCCGGTGCCGGGGCTCCCGAATCCCATGCCCCTCACGGGGGAACCGGAGGAATTCCACCTCTTTCCCCATCTTCTTCAGGGTCCGGTAATACTGCTCACCCTGTGGGATGGGCACCCGCCCGTCTTCCACGCCATGGGTGATGAGGAGCGGAGTAACCACATCGGCGGCGTACTCGATAGGCGACCACCGCTCGAAGGTCTTCTTCGTCTTCCAGGGCAGGCCACCAAAGCCGAACTCCAGGAGGTGAGGAATGTCGGTCTGACCATAGAAGCTGAACCAGTCAGATATGGCCGCGTGCCCGATGGCTGCCTTGAACCGGTCAGTCTGGGTGACGGCCCAAAATGTCATGAATCCGCCATAGCTTCCTCCCATGATGGCCATCTTCTCCGGGTCTGCGACCCCCATTTCGATGGCCCGGTCCACACCGGCCATGATGTCCTGGAAATCCTTCCCGCCCCAGTCCATGTAGTTGGCGTTGGAAAATTCGAGGGTACGGCCTGAGCTGCCCCGAGGATTGCCCTGGAGAACCGCATACCCCCGAGCCGCCCAGATCTGGGCGCCGGAGTTGAAGCTCTTGGAATACCGGCCGTGAGGGCCCCCATGGACCTGGAGGATCAGGGGATATCGCTGGCCGGCAACATACTCCAACGGATAGGTGAGAATGCCCTCGATCTCCCAACCATCAGAACCTTCCCAGGTCAGAAGTTCGGCCCGGGCCAACTCGAAGTCTTCCATCTGATTCGTGGGGCTCAGGATGTGCTGGATGTTCGAGCCGTCGATGTCGGCGAGGAAGACCTCTCCAGGTGTGCTCAAGGAGCTCCCCGTGAACACCATCTTCGTACCGTCCTCTGAGATCCGCCCTGCGCCGTAAAGGTACTCGTCATCGGGGAGGACCATCACCGGCTCCCCACCGTTGGCGCTCACCCGATAGAAATGGGAGGTACGGCCCTTGGCGATTCCGAAGAAGATGTCGCGTCCGTCCTTGGACCATTGCACCCCCGAGACCGAGTAATCCAGATCCTCGGTAAGATTCTGTGGCGAGCCGCCGGCAACGGGCACCACAAAGAGGTCGCTCTGGCTGGCGCCGCTGTTCTCCCGCAAGCTGCCCGTGTAGGCGATACGCGTCCCCTCAGGGGACCACACAGGCCCGCGGTCCGCGCCGGGATTGGAAGCCGTGAGGTTTCGTGGCTCTCCGCCATCGGCGGGAACGATCAGGATGTCTGAGTTGTCACTCCTGTCCGGATCGCCCATTTGCGATTGGGTTCGGTTGGAGGTGAAGGCGATCCACTCTCCATCAGAAGACCACTGCGGGCCCTGGTGGTCGTACTCACCCTCCGTGACCTGGGTCTTTTCCCCGGTCTCTGCATCGTAAATCCAGATATGGGTGTAGGTGAGCTTCTTCTCGGCATAGTATCCATCGTCCCGTTTCTCTTCCCGCTCCTCCCACTCCTCCTTATCGGGGCGATCCGAGGCTTCGGTGTAGGCCACCCGGGCGTAATCCTCCGTGAAATCACCGCCTGTCGGCGCCTCATCATCGTCGAAAAAGGCCTTTGCCTCACCTCCTGAAAGGGAGATGACCCACCGACGATTCTCGGCGTCATCACCATCTCCCCGGCGGGAGGTAAACATCACTCGGCCGTCGGGCATCCAGCTTGGGTTGCTCTCACCCCCCACCGAGTTCGTGAGCTGGAAAGACTCCCCCGTGGCCAGGTCGTGGACCCAGATGTGGGTCACACTCTCCCACTCCTCAGGGTCCATTTCCCGCTTCGTGAACACCACCTTGGTGTTGTCCGGGGAGAGGCTATAGCCACCCCAGGAGGGAAGGAGGAGGGACTCCTCCATGGTCATACGTTTCTTGCCCCCTGGAAGAGCCTCGTCCTGTGCGAGGACTGGGGCGACCAATAGAAGCGAACACAACACAGACAGAGCGACGCGCATCCCGGTTTTCATGGGAGTCCTCCCGAAAGGTGATTGGATTGGTCGGTGAGAAACATCGGAGGTGGGAGCCCGGAGGGCAAATGGAGGGTATGTACCGTCCTCCTTACCGAAACTCCTCGAGTTTCAGCCTAATGAACTCCCTGGGAATCACGCCCGTTTGTATACCGCCGAAGGAGTAGACCCGGCAGGTGTAGCTGAAGCCGGTGGGTTCCTCTCCAGTGGTGATATCCAGCCCATTCACGAGAATCGTTGGAGAGCCCTGAAACCGGCATTCCTCGGCAAGGGAAGGATCAGGAACCTCAACCAATTCGATCTCATCTGCCGGGATCCTCAACTCTGCCTTGGCCCCGAGGAGGTTCTCCAAGGTCGCCTGGGCATTGGGACAGCCCTCGAAATATTGGAACGTGATCAACTTGAAATCTCCTTCCTACCTACAAGGACCTCACCCTTCTGAACCACGATCTCGTGGTCGATCCAAACCGTAGGCTCCCTGATGATGGCGTCGAAATGTGTCTTGGCGGATACGGTACCACCTAGGTTCGCCGAAGTGCCGACACCCACGTGGACCGTTCCGTCCACCCCCTCGTCGTTCAACATCTCTCCGGTAAACTCGGTGCAATCCGGATTCAGCCCGAACGCAAACTGGGCGACATTGTAAACCCACCGATCGCTCTGCGCAGCGAGGAGCTCAGAGAGCGCCCGGGCCTGATGGCCCCCCTCGATGGCCCTAACGAACCCGCCATCCACGGCAAAGACAACCGGTTCACGAATGACGCCCACCCCGTAGTAGGGGATGCTACCATCCACTACCAAACGTCCCGAAGCAGTTCCCTGGGCCGGTGCGCAGTTGGCTTCGATGTTGGGAACGGCGGTGAAGCCAGGTCCGTCCAGAAGACAGGCGTGGCTGTTACCGGTGACTCCCTCCAGACTCATAGAGAGGTCGGTGCCGGCAGGGTTGGTGAGCCGCAGACGGGAACCTGCAGTGAGTCGATCCGCCATCTCCTTACACACCGGCTGCCGTGCCCGGAAGTCCGTGAACAGCCCGCCCTCCCGCATCATGCGGTGCGAAAACGCCGTCATTGAGATCACTCGGCTTCCGCACTTGATGGCTTCCCTGACTGCACGAGTGTGGGCCATGGCCAGTGTTACCGGGAGGAAGACGACGTCCGCACCGGCCAGGGCCGCGGAGACGGCGAGCGATGGCTCCTCATTGTCGATGTTTCTGGCCGGGGGGAGAATCAGGCTGGGGACCCCGCCAGCAGCCGAGACGGCGCTCAGAAGAGCCGCGGCGATGCTCCGTTTTTCCTTGTCGGAAACAACGGCCACCTGCTCTCCAGGCCGGACGGCGGCGCAGTCGTTCACCAGGATGGCTGCCCCTCTTTTCACCCTGACACCTCCGCCAGAAACTGGACGCGCAGGGTCACCCGAATACCTCCTTATCCCGCTGGATGACCCTACCGTCAACCTCGATGGTTGGCTCCCACATCAGGAGATCGTAGTGAGTAGGTGCGACGATCTCACCTCCGAGGGTAAAGCTGGTCCCGATCCCGATGTGAATAGTCCCCAAGACGCCTTCATCCTCCAACATCTCCCCCGTGAGGCGAGCGTTGGGATTCAATCCTACACCCAGCTCCGCCACGTTGAAGCAGTTGTGGTCCCCGAAGGATGACAGATACGCCAGCAGTCGGTCCGCCTCTGCCCCACCCTCCATCCGGGTGATGTACCCGTCTTCCATTGTGCACACCACAGGCTCTTCCAGGACTCCTATCCCCAGATACGGGACCGAAGCATCGGCGACCAGGCGGCCCTGGGCGCTACCCGTCACCGGAACCACGTTCACCTCGATATCAGGGACCGGCGCCAGTTGCCCCGGTTCCGGGATATTTGTGAGGACATTGGCAATCCGGCCTTCAATGGAGAAGGTCAAGTCCGTCCCTCTCGGAGAGGTGAGGCGGACCCGGCTTCCGCCGGTGAATGTGTCTCCGATCTTATGGCAAACCGCAGCCTGCGTGTGAAAGTTTGTCTCCAGAAGGGCCGGGCTGGTGAGAATCTGGTCCGTATATGCCGTCATCAGAATCGCCCGGGCCCCCACCTCCAGGGCGGCCCGCATGGCCCGGGTGTGGGTGATGGAGATGCTCACCGGGGAGAAGATCACTCTGGCCTCGGCCATGGCCCTCGCGATGGGTTCGGGAGGTTCCTCTCCATCCTGGCTCCTGACGGGCATCAGGCAGGTGGTCACCACCGCGCCACGGGCCCGGGCGGCCTCAGCCACCAAGGTCGCGTACCGCTCCATCGCGGGATCCGTGACGATGACCACAGGGTCACCCTCCTCAACGCGGCCATTAACTTCCACCAGCTGCCGGGCACCCCGAGCAAGGTCCCTAGGGTCTGTTCCATCACTGTAATCAGGCATCAGATCTCCCAAAGAATTCCTCAAAACGATTGTCGAAAATGATGGCGGTGAAACCGTCGTCGGTGCAGTTGGTGGCGGTCCGGAGCATGTCGGGGATGCCGCCTGAGAGGGCAATCCAGCTTGCGATGAAATCCCCCTGCGCCTGCCCCTCCAATCCGAGGGCGTTTGCGAAGAGGGTCGCGCTCCAAAGAGCCGTGCCCATACCGGCCGGCAGGCCGGGCGCCGCGATGGTGAAGAGGACAATGGCCGGCCATGCCGCCAGCATCATGACCCAACTCAGTTCGAAGCCAAACACGTAGCTGATGACGAAGGGACCGTAGGCCAGGTAGGCCAGGGCACTGGCATCCAGGTTCGCCACAGCCCCGAAGGGAATCACGAAATCCGCCACCTCATCCCGAACCCCCACCTTCTTCGAATTGGCCAGGTTCACTGGGAGGGTCGCGAGAGATGAGCAAGTTCCGGCAGCAAACAGTGCGGTGGGGATGTAGTAGTCCCGGACTACGGGACCCAGCTCCCGACGCCCCACACGTCGAACCAGGATAAAAGTGTAAAAGGCCCACCAAACCAGGCACAGGAGGGCGGTATAGGCAGCCATGGACAGGTAATGTGAAAGCCCCACTCGTGCACCGAAACGCACGCCCAGCGTAACTCCAAAAGCGAGAATCAACGGAAGGAGGACATAACTCATCCTATGGCCAGCACCCTCGATACTCTTGGCGGTTCGGGCCAGGACAGCGTAGGTGGGGTCGTGTCGGGCACCGAAGAGACCCAAGAGAACGCCCGCGAGGATGGCCACTAGTGGAAGGGATGCACCCCCCGTCCCGAACATCTGGAGCATCCGAACGGCCTCGCCGAACATACCCTCATCCCCAGTCGAAAAGGGGATGCGGAAGAGAAGGGATGAGGTCACCAGGGCAAGGAAGCCGGCGATGGCAGACGTTCCGATGTACCAGCCCACCACGGAACCGGCGAACCGGCCCGCCAGGCCCCGACGAAACAGGGTGGCAATGGCTGGGCTCAGTGCCGCCAAGATCAGGAGAGGCACAACGGCCACGACCCCCCGGATCACGAGGCTGGTGGCATCGGCAACCGGCTCGAAGGTCTCGGGGAAAAACCCACCCAAACCCAGGCCGGCCAAGAGGGCTAGAAAGGTCCAGACATAGGACGGGGTGCGTCCCACCCGGCTCGACACGTCAAACTTGATAGATCTGGAGGAGGTTGCCGCAGGTGTCCTCAAACACGGCAACGGTCGCTGGACCCATCTCCATCGGCTCCGAACGGAACACAACTCCCCTACCCTTCAGGAGTTCGTACTCCCCCTGGATATCGTCAGAGGCGAAAGCCGTAAGGGGGATCCCTGCCTCGAACAAGGCCTTCTGGTAGGCCTCGGCACCGGGGAAGGCATTTGGTTCGAGAGCCAACTCCAGCTCCTCCGGTCCCTCAGGCGATATCACCGTCAGCCACCTGAACTCTCCCATGGGGATATCCTCTTTTTTTACGAAACCCAGGACCTCGGTATAAAAACGAAGGGCTTCTTCCTGGTCGGACACGAGGACGCTGTTCAGCTTGATTCTCATGTGAGTCTCACTCCCTCCAAGCATTGAGTGATGGCGGCGCGTCTTCAGGAGCACTACCCCAGGTCAGATCAGGCGTGTTCGAGAGATCAAAGACAAGCTCTCCACCCTCCGAGACGAAGGCCTCCGGGAGCCACGGTTTCATCCAGGGCCTGCCGTCCCAACGAAGCCCGTTCACGAAAGGCGCATCGGCCCGAGCCTCCGGGGCCCGGATGGTGAGATTGATCCCATTCCCCCGATGAACCACCGCGTGAGGGAAGAGAGGGCTCCCCACCAGGAGTTCGGCCCCGCCGGGAAGGCCCGGGTAGAGGCCCAAGGCCGCCCATACGTACCAGGACGACATGGCCCCCAGGTCGTCATTTCCTGGAATGCCGTAGGGTCCATCTGTCCAGAGCGTGTTCAGGGCCTCCCGTACCGTGGCTTGGGTCTTGTCGGGACGCCCGGCAAACAGATACATCCAGGGTGCTCCCACCGACGGTTCATTGGAAACATCGGATTTCAAGCTCCCAAGCCGTGTCAGAGCCCAACTCCCGTCATCGTTGTGGAAGAACTCGTCCAATCGCCAGACCGCTTGCACATTCCCGCCCATGGCGTCGAAGAGGCCCTGAGCATCGTGGGGAATCATCCAGGTGTATTGGTCGCTGCTTCCCTCAGCGAACCCTCTGCTCGACCCAGGACTGAAAGAGGGCCAGGTGCCATCGGTGTTTCGATTCTGGATATAGCCGCCGTCTGGCGTAGCCTCAGGGTTGAAGAGATTCAACCAGTTGCCGGCCCGGTCCAGAAACGTATGGACGGTCTCCTGGTCGTCCCGACGCATGGCGAGGCGGGCCAGGCTGAAATCGGCGATGGCGTCTTCCAGCGTTTCCCCTGCGCCGCCCCATGAGTTGGACTCAGCCGCGATGAAGCCGAGGCTGAGCCATTGATCCAGAGACGGCCTCTGGCCCGGGCACATGACGCGGCACCCGTCGTCACTCAAGTCCAATTCGGTGGGTACGGTAGCAGCCTGAAGAAGGGATGCGTAGGCCCCGTCTACATCAAAGCGGTCTCCTCCGAAGGCCACAATCCCCGCCACGGTAGGAGCCGAAGGGTCCCCGGCCATCACATGGGTGGCGCCGGTGTTGTGGGTCCAGCGATCCCACACGCCATCGTTCTGGTTGGCCTGGTTGAAAAGGGATTGGGCCATGTCGCTGGCAACGTAAGGTTTCAACAAGGCGACCAGTTGAACCTGCGACCGGTACACGTCCCAACCCGAGAAGTTGGCGTACTGGGCCTCCTGGTTCGACTGCAGGCTGTGGACGTTTCCATCAAAACCCCAGTACTCGCCATTCACGTCGCTGAACAGGTTCATGTGAAGAAGGGAGTGGTAGAGGGCCGTGTAGAAAACGGTGCGCTGCGGCTCGGTCCCACCCCGGATCTCCACGCGCCGAAGGTCCCGGTCCCACGCGTCCGAAGCCCGTTCCTTTAGGGCCTCGAAGGAAGTGCCTGCCGGACTCTCGGCCTCCAGATTTGCCCGTGCGTTCTCCAGGCTGACATACGAAATACCCACCCTCATGTTCACTACGGTGGGCCCGTCGGACTCCCCATCACCGAACCCCACCCACGCTCCCGACCCTAAGCCCGCGACCGGGTACCCATCGTCCCCGTATGTCGTCCCGCCCCGAGCGGAAGTGCTGCCTGGCGAAAGAGTCTCATTCTGCCAGGTGCCCACCTCCGTGAAGGATCTATCGAAAACAGCTACAAAATGAAGAGTGTAGTAGTCGTGGCGAATAACGGGATCGATGTACCCGCAGAAGTTGCCACCGGACACCCACCCGGTGACGGTCTGGGTGTTGGAATCAACATCTACATGGGCGTCCCCGGTGCCAACTTCCGAATCCGAGACACGGATTAACACCTTCGCTGAGCCCCCGGTTGGGTAGGTGAACCGAGCCGAGCCGGTGCGTAGACTAGACGTAAGCTCGGTATTCACCCCATTCCCGAATCGAACTTGGTAGTAGCCGGGCTCCGCCGTTTCATTGGCGTGGGAAAAACGGGACGTGTAGATCCTGTCCTGGCTATCGGAGGAAGGGGACGACCTCACGTCTCCCGAGTAGGGCATGAAAGGCACATCTCCCGAAGCCCCCCGGCACCCCGTGCCGGAAAGGTGCGTGAGACTGAAGCCCCGAACGGTGGTGGCATCGTACTGGTAGCCCCCGGGGGCGGGGCGCCGGGTAGCGTCGCCTCGGGTGGTCTCCGGGCTGAACTGGACCATCCCGAAGGGGACGACGGCTCCAGGGAAGGTGTTCCCTCCGTTGGCCGTGCCGATGAACGGATCCACATAGGACACCGGATCGGTAACACTGTCTGGGTCCGATGGGACGGTACAGCCGAATGCTCCATGGGCGAGGACCACACCGACCAGCATGGCCGCGAACCCCCTGGGAATGCCAACCCTTCCGTTCCCCCATCTCAGAATCGACGCCCCGAAGCGAGCCATACTCATCTTCTCCTTTTGTTGGCTGCCACCGACTTGTTGGCTGCCACCGACTTGTTGGCTGCCATCGACGCCGGGTCCCTTCACTGCCGCCCGACGAGTTGCGCAAGCCGATGGAACTCTCCCGCCCCCGGTGCGGGGATCCGCTCCAGCGTTTCGTAATCCACCCGATACAGGCCGAAGCGAGGTCCAAAGCCCTCGGACCACTCGAAATTGTCCAGAAGAGACCAGTGGAAGTATCCCTCTATGGGGATCCCTTCTTCCAGCGCCTGAGACACAGCGTATCCATGGCTCCGGAGAAAATCCGGTCGGAGGTCACCCGACGAATCAGACACTCCGTTTTCCGTAACGATGATGGGAAGCCCATATCGATCCCACACACGGCGTACCAGGCGCAGGAGCCCCTCCGGATAGATCTCGACACCCGAGTCACTCAGTGGGCCCGGGCCCTGAAGTAGCTCGACGAGTCCTGGAGCTTTGGGGGAGAACCGAACCATGTTGCGTCGGTAGTAATTGATCCCAAAGAAGTCCGCCGACCCCTCGAGGGCGGGCATTGGTTCATCGATCTCTGGGAAGCCCGCCAGGTGAAACGTGATCGCGCCCCGCTTAACCGAATCGTAGAACGCCCAGTTGAAACCGCGATCCGCTTCCCTGGCTGCGATCCAATCCGGGAGCCACCACCGGCGCTGGGGATCGAACACTATGAGGTTCACCGCAGCTCCGACACTGGCCTGCGGATTCACCTCCTTAACGGCCATTGATGCTCGCGCGTGACCCCGCACGAGTCCGGCGAACGCCATGGATGCCTGTTCAGTATCACGAAACCCGGGAGGCCATACGCCCTCCACATACCCCTGGTACATCTGGACATTCGGCTCGTTTACTGTGCACCAAAGAGACACCTCACTACCCAGCCTTAGTGCGGCCTCTCGGGCGTAACGTTCAAACCGATCGGCAAAGTCAGCTGCCGTTAGCCCGCCACGGTCGGCCAGCCAGCCAGGCAAGGTGAAGTGGAGAAGCGTGACCATGGGAGTCACACCGGCTTCGCGAAGAAGGGCGACTTCTTCCCGATAGTGGTCCCAAGCGGCGCCATCCCACTCGTCCTCCCTCGGCTCAACCCGACTCCATTCGATGGAGAAGCGGTATGCGTTCGCACCAAGGACGGAAAGAAGATCGACGTCCTCGGCGACGCGGTTCCAATGATCGCTTGCGACGCCGCTCGCGCGCCCGCCCCGGATGTTCCCGGGGACGGCCTCGAAACG
The DNA here is from genome assembly GCA_039656355.1 of Gemmatimonadota bacterium. GTDB lineage: Bacteria > Gemmatimonadota > Gemmatimonadetes > Longimicrobiales > Gaopeijiaceae > JABDNZ01. Next base: position 21,316 of record JBDHMC010000002.1, read on the forward strand.
GGCCCAGTCATTAAGGGTGTTTCCGCCTTCGACCTGATGAGCTGAAGTCGCGGTTCCCCAAAGGAATCCTGGTGGCATCGGAGACACAAAAGGGTTTTCTGGAATGGAATCAAACACCATACCGGGTTCGGCCAGTTCGAAGCCCGCGATGGCCACGGCATACGCAACAACCAAGCCCGCTCCGAGAACGGCACCCATACGCCGGACCCTGCGCCACCTCGACTGTCGTCCCATGTATCCCTCCGGGTGTTTCCAGCGTTAGGACGGCGCCGACCTCGAGCCCATCCCTTAGGAACTGCCTACCGGGACCGACTCTAGAAGGCTGCTGCGAAAGTGGGGCAAGTCCCGTTACTCGCGCCACAACCTTCTAATCCTGTCCCTCACCTCCTTCGAATGATGACGACGGCACCTGTGCTTTCGTTTCCTCCTGGAATTTCTGGAGCGAGGACGCCTCGGCCATGATCACCATTCCGTCCCCGGCCTCCAAAATCAGATCCGGATGAGCAAGTTTTCGAATGCCGTGCGGCCCTTTGAAGACGTACAACACTTCGACCCCGAACCGGGCCCGGAGACCGGCCTCTTTCAGCGTCCGATCCTGAAGGGCCCGGGGTACCTGCACCTCCGCCAGACGCATGCCATGGCCAAGTTCCATCCCTTCTGTCTGGATGGAGAAGCTCCGGCGCCGAGAAAGGGTGGAGGCCAACCGGAGTTTCTGTAACTCCCGAGAGTATTGGTCCAAGACATCCGCCACGAAGACGACCCCCAAAATCCGATCCTCTGCGTCCACTACAGGAACGAGGTCGGCTCCGATCTCTGTGAGAAGCTCCAGGGCTTGCTCCACGTTGTCGTCCACCCGCACGACCTGGCTGGGGGCAGCGAGGTCGGCGGCAACGAGCACCGACTCTAGCACGCCACGGTCGTCCAGAGCCCGGTGCAGATCCTGGACCCGGATTACCCCAGCGAGTCGTCCGTCTGAGGCCACCAGCGGGAAGGTGGTCTGGGAGGTTCCCAAGGCTTCCGCCAGGATCGTTGGGAGCGGAGCGTCCTCGTCGAAGGATATATATTCCCGCCGGAGCACGCTCTCGACACGTAACCGCCGGAGGATGCTCTCTTCGCGCCCTTGCCGGAGGGAGATCCCCTTCCATTTGAGCTTCTGGGTGTAAATGGACTCCTCCTTCAGGGAGGAGGCCACCACAGTCGAGATGATGCACGCCACCATCAGCGGGAGCATGATCTCATAGTCCCCGGTGAGCTCGAACATGATGACGATCCCCGTCAGGGGAGCGTGGGACGTGGCTGCTACCAGGGCGCCCATTCCCACCAGCGCGTAGGCTCCGGACCCGCCGTGGGCAAAGGGGGCCCACCGGTCCACCACGGTACCCAAAGCACCCCCTAACGCCGCGCCCACGAACAACGAAGGCACAAAAACGCCTCCCGAGCCTCCAGATCCCAGCGTGAGGGAAGTGGCCACGATCTTCATGACCACCAGCGCCAGGAGAAGCCCGAGCCCCACCTGCCCCTCCAGCATGCGGTCCATGGCCAAATGGCCGATGCCGAGGATTTCGGGGAAGGCCAGAGCCATCCCGCCCACCACCAGCCCTCCCACGGCGGGTTTGATCCACGGGGGAGCTGCCAGGCGTTCCCAGGCCCTTTCCTGGCCGTAAAGGAACAGGGTGAACCCCACCGCCACGAAGCCAGCGATGAGGCCGAGGAAGGCGTAAGGTACGAACTCCGCCGGCGACATGAGAGCGTATCCCGGGATGTCAAAAACCTGGGCATCCCCATACACCCCACGTGAAACGGCCGTGGCCGCCACCCCCGCCATGACTACCGGCGAGAAAGACGCGATGGCGAAATCCCCTAGTACCACCTCGAGTGCGAAAAGGGACCCTGCGATGGGGGCGTTGAAGGCTGCAGCCAATCCCCCTGCTGCACCGGCCGCCACCAGAGTGCGAACCCCGTCCTCACTCAAGCGCCCACGCTGGGCGATGACGGAACCGAGGGAGGCACCGATCTGGATCATTGGCCCTTCTCGCCCGGCACTCCCACCCGACCCCAGCGTGAGAGAAGAAGCCACCGCCTTTACCAGGGCCACCCTTCCCCGGATCCGGCCGCCCCGCAACAAGAGGGCTTGCACCACCTCCGGCACACCATGTCCCGAGGCGTCCCGAGCAAGGAACCAAACCAGGGGGCCAACCAGGAGACCTCCCAAGCAGGGCATGAGGATGATGCGCCAAAGGGGGGCGTCGGCCAGGGACGCGAAGATATCACCACCAGAGCCCCAGAAAACCGACTGGGCAAGAAAGATGAGTTCCTTTACCGCTATGGCGCCCAGCCCAGCCACCACACCAACCACAGCCGCCAGCAAGAGAATCCGGAGGTTCTGGTCCCGAACAAGACGCAGAACTCGTCCCCCGGCGCGATCCAGATTGCGTCGCGCCCGGACCCAATCCCGGCGGAAACGTCTGCTATTTGTCACCGTTACGCTGTCTTCATCCTCGATTTGTTCGAAAGTCCCGACGGTCAATCCTAGACGGAACCCACACGGGAGTCTACAGGGGGGATTGGAGGCCAAAACCCCGAGGGAATCCCTGTGGCCAGGTCAGGTTCACGTGGGAGGTCCATCATACAGGGAGGAGCGTGTACCCGCTTAGACAGTTATATTCCTTCACCCATGGAGGAACCATGAAAAGACTAGGTCGGATGTTCAAGGCTTTGTCGGACGATACCCGCCTCACCATCATGGGGCTCGTCTTTCGACATGGTCACCTGTGCGTCTGCGAGGTGGAGCAGATCCTCGGGATCACGCAGTCGAAGGCATCCCGACACTTGAGGTACTTGAGAGATGCTGGTGTCCTGGAGGATGAGAGGGAAGGGCTCATCGTGAATTACCGTCTCCCCACCAGTCAGGGCGAAGAACTCTCTGCCATTATCGCGATGCTTCGAGAGCTGTTGGCAAATCGCCGGATCCCCGAGGCTGCCCCGGTCCTGATTCAGATGCGGGAAGCCCGGTCGGAGAGTAGCCCGCCGGGGTGGGAGAATGCGTCATGAAGAACAACCTTGGGACGGATTGGGGCTCGGAGTGGAAGCCCCTGGCATGGGTCTTGGCCGTGTTCATGGGAGCTTACTGGTTACCTATCGAAACCCCGCGCTTCGATGGCGCCGTGGTGGAAGCCCTCGCCCTCACAAAATGGTATGCCCGAGAACACGTTCTCCTTTGTCTGGTGCCTGCCTTCTACATCGCCGGCGCCATCTCGGTCTTCCTGAACCAGCAAGCCGTTCTTCGTTACCTGGGTCCCGGAGCGCCCAAGGTTGTGGCCTATGGGGTAGCCTCGGTCGCAGGGACGATTCTGGCCGTTTGTTCCTGCACGGTCCTCCCCCTTTTCGCCGGAATCTATACGACGGGGGCGGGCCTGGGACCGGCCTCCGCTTTCCTCTACTCCGGCCCTGCCATCAGCGTCCTGGCTATCGTCCTCACCGCCAGCGTTTTGGGGCTTAGTTTGGGCGTGGCCCGTGCTGTGGGGGCCGTCCTCTTCGCCGTCGTCATTGGACTCCTGATGCACTTCTTCTTCCGAAAAGACGAAAAGGCCCGGATCGATGCCCAGGAACTACCGGAAGAGGACCAGGAGGACGGGCAAAGCTTAGCGAAGCACGTGGTCTACTTCGCCCTGATGATCGGAATTCTCGTCTTTGCGAACTGGGGTCGGCCCCAAATGGAGGAGGGCCTATGGTTCGGCATATATGACAACCGGTGGATCGTCACCGGCGGGTTGGCTGGGGGGTTGGGCCTGGCCCTCGTGGCTTGGTTCGGTCTGAGGTGGACTCGCTTCCTTGCGGTTGGGCTTCCCACAGCTATCCTGGCAATCCTCTTTCCGGGTCATCCCACCCTCCCTTTTGTGGCGGCTACGGTGGGTCTTTCTCTGGTAACGAGTACTAGCGAGGGAGAGCTAGGGGATTGGTTCGCTGCCTCCTGGGGGTTCGCCAAACAGATCCTCCCGCTCCTGTTCATCGGAATCCTCGTCGCTGGATTCCTCCTGGGCCGGCCGGGGCACGAGGGGTTGATCCCGCCTGATTGGATTGCGGGAGCCGTAGGCGGAAACTCGGTTGGAGCGAACCTCTTCGCGTCGGTAGCCGGGGCCTTCATGTATTTCGCGACCCTCACCGAAGTGCCCATCCTGCAGGGGCTCATGGGGAGCGGTATGGGAAGCGGCCCGGCCCTCGCCCTTCTCCTGGCGGGACCAGCCCTATCGCTTCCCAGCATCCTGGTAATCCGGAGCGTCATCGGCACCCGGAAGACACTCACGTTCATTCTGCTGGTGGCCATCATGGCCACCACCACAGGCCTGATTTACGGAGGGATCACATAATGCTGAAGATCGAAGTTCTGGGGCCCGGATGCGTAAGGTGTGAGACCCTGGAGAAGAACGTCCGGGCCGCCGTGGAGGAGATGGGGATCGAGGCCGAGGTCACCAAGATCTCGGAGATCAAGGATATCGCCGCCCGTCGGGTGATGATGACCCCGGCCTTGGCCGTGGATGGCCAAGTCGTTTCTTCAGGTCATCTCTTGAGCGTGATCCAGGTGAAGAAAATGCTGGAGAAGGGGGCTTCCCCGGGGAGCTGAGGCGGGAGGGTGGAGCGGGGTAAACGCTTCCGGCCAAACCTTGGGACCGATGCCTCAGCCCCCACCCCCACGATGGGTCCAGATCACAATGACTCCGCAACCTGCGTTCGGACCATTGAACTCCGCTGGGATGCTCGACGCGTGTGTGTAGACCTCGATGGCTGAGACATCAAGTCCGTGGACGAAGTCATCCACAGCTCCCGGATCGGCCCCTCCCCTTCCGCCCCCGTTTGAAACGATGTGGCGGTCGACGAATACCATGGGCCAGCAGATACCGTTGAGCCTCTCACCAATCCTGAACCAGACGAACCGCGGGCCGGCACCCAGGCTTTGTTCTCCCACTCGAACACCTGGTAGCCCAAAAAACACATCCGACAGCTTCCGCGGTTGGCGCTTCTCCAGAACCTCTGGTGTTATGAAGGTGCCGTTATGGAGCCCCAGCTCTTTCCTCTCATAAAACCCCTCCATCTCGAGATGGAAGGCCCTCCGTTCTGCGGTAACCACCAGTGGCTCCATCTCCAATGCCTCTGGGACCATCTGAGTTTCCAGCACGGCCAGCTGTCCCATGGTGACCTCTACCACCTGATCCGCTACGTCCGCATAACCCAGGGCCTGGGCTGAAAACAGGTAACGGCCGGGTGCCGGGGCCTGGAGGCGAAAGAACCCTCGTTGGTTGGTCAAGCCGGTAACAGTGATCCTACCGGAGGCGTCGCGAAGTATGACTTCGGCACTCCTGATTGGATCCCCCGATTCAGGTTCTTTCAGCACACCCTGTACACCCTGCGCCCCAATTTCCTCTATGAAGGCCTGGGCCCCGGTTCGAGCAGAAAAGAACCCGGCGGGAAGTTCGATCTCCAGGTCCTCGACCCAGAGTTCTTCTTCGGAAAACTCCAATTGGGCCACTTTACTCTCTGACCCCAGAAACGACGCCTGGATATGAATCAATTCATTCAATGGGACCCCGCAGGCCGTGTAGTGGCCGTCAGCGTCAGTCGGGACCTCGATAAAGCCCTCACTGGCCCGGACGGTGGGATTCACCGCAATAATTTCCTGCCACTC
>JBDHMC010000003.1:0-26612 GCA_039656355.1 Gemmatimonadota bacterium
AGGTAATCTGGTCGGTTGTTTGATCCGACCAGGTTCCTTCGGGACTTTGGTCTTGGCGGCCGCTTAGCTCAGTTGGCAGAGCACATCGCTCACATCGATGGGGTCGCTGGTTCGAGTCCAGCAGCGGCCATTAAAATCCGGCGTCCTCGCCGGATTTTTTTTTAAGGGAGAGCCATGCTCATCTTGATGATTGCTTTTGGTGGCGCCTTTGGAGCTGTGGCACGATACGGTCTCAGTGGCTGGGTCCAGTCCTTATTGGGCACCACCTTTCCCATGGGCACTCTGGTGGTCAACGTCTTGGGGTCATTCGTTCTGGGTCTCTCCCTCCTTCTTTTTGAGAGCCTGGCATGGTCGGCCGAGCTTCGGACTCTGGTGACCATCGGCTTTCTGGGAGCTTTTACTACCTTCAGCACCTTCTCGTACGAGGCGGTGGTTCTGCTTGAGGGTGGGGAATGGGCCAGGGGCGGGCTATACATGGGGGGAAGCCTTCTCCTGGGGCTCGCTGGAATTCTAGGGGGAATGGCTCTCGCTTCCTTCATTCTCCAGACGAGAGGGTAGCCTCATGGCGCATCGATTCCGGGGTGAACGTACCCTCATGCGCATCTTCATCGGAGAGAACGACCGGGTGGAGAGTGGCCCCCATAAGAGAAAACCCCTCTACGAGGGTCTGCTCCTGACTCTCCGGGAGCGAGGCTTCGCCGGGGCCACGGTCCACCGGGGAATTGCAGGGTTTGGAGCCAGCGCACGACTCCACACCGACCGGGTCCTTCGGCTATCTGCGGATCTTCCCAACATCATTGAAGTGGTGGAGACGGAAGAGAAGATCGAGGAGATGCGGCCGGAACTGAACCGCCTCATCGGTGGAGGTCTGGTGACGCTGGAGCGGGTGCGAGTGATTCTTTATCGGTCTGCGGGCATCCCAGAGGATGAGCGGTGGAAACACCGCATCGAGGGCCTGGAGGCAGTTGAGGACCTTCCGGAGTAGCGGCTGTAGGCCTGCCAGATCGAAGGCTCAGTTCTTCTGGGCTTTTCTCTTCGCTTGGCCCTGTTCCCCTCAGTCCAACAAGAAATCCTTGATGGCTTTGCTCACCTCCCCAGGGGCGTCTTCCTGGATGTAGTGCTTCGCATCGAGACGCACCACGCTGGCCTTTTCGAAATCTCTCAAGAAGGTGTCCATAAAGGCGGGCGTGAAAGCCAGATCCTCGATTCCCCAGGTGAGAAGAAGGGGAAGATGTCTGAGGCTTCGTCGCACATCGATTTCGATCTGGGCCAGCCAGTTGGCTGAGAGGGTAATCTGACGGGCGAACTCAGCGATCCCGGCCCGACTATCCACGGTGGGGAAGGGGCCTCGGTAGTGTTGAAGGACTTCGCCTGCGAGGGGGTGCTTTACCCCAAGGGGAATGATCCTCTCGACGAAAAGGTTCTTTCGGTGGATAAGGCCTTGTACGTATCCCGTGGACATGATCCAGCTGAAGGCCTTCAGGTGAAGAGCTGATGTGGGCCAGTACCAGGTGTTTCCCATTACCAGGGCCCGCATCCGTTTCAGTTCCTCCAGGGCCAGTTTCATCGCGATGGGCCCACCCCAGTCGTGGCCCATGACGGTGAGGTTCTGGAGGTCCAGTTCCTTCACGAAAGCCTGGATGGTGCGGGCATGCTCTTCCGGAGTGTACCGGTAGTCCAGGGGGTGGTCCGACAACCCGAACCCAGGGAGATCCGGCGCAATACAACGGAAATGCTTCCTGAGGCGAATGATGATTCCCCTATAGAGGAAGCTCCAGGTCGGATTCCCATGGAGGAAGAGGATGGGCGGACCTTCTCCCTCATCGATGTAATGGACCTTTCCCCCAGGACCCTCGAACCAATGGGGTTCGAAAGGAAAGAGGCGGGAATCGGGGCGAAAATCGGTGTGAAGATCGGCGGATGTCATGGTGGCTTTCGGTTGAGAAGGATCTCCTCAGATTCGCTGGGGCCTGTCCACGGTTCGTTCGTTTCTGACGTTTCCCGTGTTCAGGGTGGAGGCAGGCTCGAACATTAACAAGTGTACCTCTTCCTCGGCGACAGGCCTGTGCTCCACTCCTCGGGGCACGATGAAGAACTCTCCGGGTCTCAACGTGACTGTCCCGTCCCGAAGTTCGAGTTGCAAAACACCTCTCAGTACGAGAAAAAGCTCGTCTTCGTTCTCATGAAGGTGCCAGACGAAGGCTTCCTTTACCTTCGCCAGTTTAACATGCTGGCCATTGAGTTCGCCGACTATGTGCGGGTCCCAGTAGTCCTGGATCTCAGAGAGCTTTTCGGCGAGGTTGACGGGGATTTGGGGCACGCATGCCTCTCAAGATTGGAGGGACACTGTCCGACAGGGCCCTAACGGAACAGGCAACCCCTGTTCCGACCTGGGGCGTCTATCCACAAGAATAGCGATCTCGGCCGTTCACTTCACCCTCTTCTTCAAGCAGGTTTTCTAATGAGTCGTTCGTCATGTTCTCCTCGGTTTCCGACGTTGGTGGCCCTCACGGTCCTGGCCCTGACCCCCCTCCGACTCGCGGGGACGCAAGATCGGATCGAGCTGCCGGGCAAGGACCGCGCTTTGACAATGGAAGTTCAGGAGGTGTTCAGCGTGGGGTCCATCACGGGCGACGAGTGGGAGACCTTCTCACGCCTGACAGGTGTGGCCTTCGACCGGGACGGGAACCTCTATCTTCTGGATGCCGACAACTTCAGGGTGGTGAAGGCGGACCCGGAGGGGAACCTCCTCGCTGAAATGGGTGGTGAGGGGGGTGGTCCCGGGGAGTTTGGGATGCCCTTCGCATTATCGGTTACCAGGGCCGGTGAGGTGAGGGTGTTCGATTTCGGTTACGGAGGCTTCGTCTTCTTCAATCCGGATGGTAGCTACAAGGCCTCTGTGCCAATGCCCGCCGGGATGATGATCTTTCCTTCCGGGGCCCTCCTCTCTCACCCGGCTGGAGGGGTCCTTTCCGCCGGCGGGGGCGGAATGAGCATCCAAAGAGGCGACGATGGAAGCATGAACTTTCCCACCACCCGGCCGGTCCTCCTCTTCTCCTTTGCAGATGAGGTCGAGGTAGAGACGGTTTATGAGGGATGGAACCCGGCCACGGCCGAAGGGGCCCCCAAGCTTCAAACTTCCGGAGGGGGAAGTTTCCAGATCCAGGCTCCTCCAATCAGGGCTTTTGATCCCGATCTCATGGCCGGGATCCTCTCTGATGGCCGGATTGCCGTGGTGGACTCCACCACCTACGAAGTGAAACTGAAAGAGTTGGGTGGGGAGGTGAAGCAGATCCTTCAACGGCCTTATTCGCCTCGGGAGGTGACCCGGAGAGATCGGGAGGCGGAGAAAGAACGGCGGCTGGCAGCCATGGCGGAATCGGGTGGCCCAAGAATGATGATGCGAACCGATGATGGCTCTACGGCCCGCATCGCGTCGGGGGAGGTCCGGGCCATGGAAGAGAGTCGACTCGAGTCCATGGAGTTCGCACCTGAAATGCCGGTGGTGGTGGGGATGGCCGTGGACTGGGCTGGACAGATCTGGGTGGAACGGAATGGTGACAGGGTGGGGGAAGAGGGGCCCATCGACCTTCTTGGCGAGGATGGCACGTACCTCGGGACCCTGCCTCCAGAGACGATGAGGATTCCCGATGCTTTCGGACCGGGAGGGTTGGTGGCTTTCATCGAAACAGACGAGCTCGATGTTCCTCGAGTTGTCGTGCGAAGGTTGTCGTTTCGTTGACCTTGGAGAGCCGTCTGCTCCCTCAGGGCGAGGAGATTTCCTTGACGGCCCCCGCTGAGTTCCCTTTTATTGGCGGGTTCCCCGGATCGAATCAATATCGGGGCAACCCCTGATTCCTCCGAGTTCGAGGGCACCATGCAGCAGAACCAGAACGGCCAGCGAGAGGTCTTTAATACTCGGGCAGGCTTCATCCTCGCGGCGGTCGGAAGCGCCGTGGGTTTGGGGAATATGTGGAGGTTCCCCTATGTAGCTGCCGAGGGGGGAGGCGCCGCCTTCGTCCTCCTCTATATCATCCTGACGTTGGCCATCGGCATCCCCCTCATGCTCTCGGAGTTCTCCGTCGGCCGTGGGGCTCGACTCTCTCCCATTGGGGCTCTCCGAAAACTCGGCGGAAGAGGTTGGTCCCTCCTCGGCTTCATGTACGTTCTCACCGGCTTCATCATCCTTGCCTACTACTCGGTAATCGCGGGCTGGGTGGTCCGGTATGCCGTGGATGGGATCCTTGGTGGGTTCCCCGCCGATACGGCGGCCCACTTCGAAACCGTGACGACGGGGATGTCCCCCATCTGGTTTCACTTGGCCGTCATGGGAACGACGATTTTTATCGTCAGCATGGGAGTCAAAAAAGGAATAGAACGGGCTGCCCTCATTCTCATGCCGGTCCTTTTCGGAATCCTCATTCTCTTGGCGATTTGGGCCCTTACCCTCGATGGGGCCATGGAGGGTTATGCGTTCTATCTCAGGCCATCCCTTTCGGAGCTGATGGACCCCGATATCCTGAGTAAGGCTGCCGGGCAAGCATTTTACTCCTTGAGTCTGGGGATGGGGTGCATGCTCACCTTCTCATCCTACCTCAAGGACGATACGAACCTGGGCCGAGAGGCAGTGACCATCTCGTTCTCGGACTTCGGTGTGGCCTTTGTCGCCGGCCTGGTAGTCTTCCCGGTGATCTTCGCGCTGGGTATACAAAACGACGTGAGCGAGAGCACGGTGGGTGCACTTTTCATCGCACTGCCCGGGGCTTTTGTCGCCATGGGAGCCATCGGGAGGGTGGTCGGGATCCTCTTCTTCGTCGCACTCATCGTCGGTGCGATCACCTCGGCCGTCTCTCTCCTCGAGGTCGTGACGGCGTCGGTGATCGACGAGTTCAAACTGCCTCGGAAGGCGTCTTCCATTGTGGGCGGGATCCTCATCGCCCTTCTGGGCCTCCTTCCCGCCAGCTCTCTTTCCATCCTTGGGGTCATCGATAAGCTGGCCGAAGCCATGTTGGCGCTGGGCGCATTCTTCATGGCCATCTTCGTGGGTTGGGTGGCGGTGGGAGCGGCGGATGAGATGAGGAAAGGGGCCTCCGAGAGGTCGAAGCGCTTCGTCCCGTTGGTCATGACAGCTGTTCGTTTCGTTCTCCCCCCGGTGATTCTGTTCGCGACGGTCTATGCTTTCATGGCCGTGTGGAGAGAGTATTTGGGGGCATTCGGGGGTTAGCGGGTCCAAACATTACGGAACCTGTGCCGGGGAACGAGGGTTCCTTTAGCCGCAGGCCTCGGACCTGTGGAAGGCCCTTAAGCTTCGAGGCCCTTCGGTAGTGCGTCGCCCGAAGGGCCTGCTGTTTATTCACTCTTGGCGCCCCAGGATAGCCCCGGGCTAAATGGTGAAAAGACCGCTCTTATTGCTGATCTTGGCCTTCATCGTCTCATGCAGTCCCTCGGAGGGCCAAACCTCGGGAGGTTCCACTGCCGGGACTTCTTCTCCCTGGCTTACCTCGAGTCCGGTCTCCCAGGCTGACCCCTGGTCCGAAGGAATCGTGGGGACGGGCCTCCTTCTCCGGCGGCTGGACGGCGTAAAGAGGGTTCTCATGATCGGCGCCCACCCCGATGACGAGGACACGGCCCTCCTGGCGGCCTTGTCCCGGGGCATGGGAGTTGAGACGGCCTATCTGAGTTTGACCAGGGGTGAGGGGGGCCAGAACCTGCTCGGACCCGAGATGGACGAAGGTCTGGGGCTGGTGAGGACTGGGGAGCTTCTGGCGGCTCGGGCTCTGGACGGTGGACGGCAGTACTTTACGCGCGCCTTTGATTTCGGATACTCAAAAACCGCTGACGAAACGTTCGGTTTTTGGCCCCGGGAGGAGATCCTGAGGGACGTGACCTGGGTGGTACGGACCTTCAGACCCCAGGTGATCGTTTCCGTCTTCTCAGGTACACCCAGGGATGGTCACGGCCACCACCAGGTGTCGGGGATCTTGGCCCAGGAGGTCTTTGAGGTTGCGGGCGATCCTAACAGGTTTCCGGAGCAGATCGTTGCCGGGGCCTCCCCTTGGACTCCTTCCAAGCTCTACCGTCTCACCCGCCGAAATCCCCAGGACGGCACCGCGGCAATCGAGACCGGGGCCTTCGATCCACTTCTTGGGCGATCCCATTTCCAGGTCGCGATGGAGAGCAGGAGCCAGCACAGGTCCCAGGCCATGGGGGTGGCTCAACCGATGGGTCCCCGTCAGTCCGCAGTAGCCTTGTTGGAGTCCCGAGTCGATGTGGATGGACCGGACGAGATCTTCGCGGGGGTAGACACTTCCCTTGTTTCCCTGACCGAAGGTTTGCCCCAAGGAGTCCGCGACGAGGTGGTGGGATTGTTGGTGGAGTATCGGGAAGCTGTTGCGGAGGCCAATGAGGTCTTGGATGTCATGAACCCGTGGCGGGCAACGCCACCGTTGGGACGGGCCCTGGAATCCTTGAGGGCGGCCTGGAATGCGCTAGGAGACGGAGGCAGGACCGGTTTGAGAGAGGGCGAGCCCACGGAGCTGGCGCGCTCCATCCAGGAGCGGCTTCCGTTGGTCCAGGAGGCTCTCCTCCGATCGGCCGGCGTTGTCGCGGAGGTAAGGATCGAGGACGATCTTCTGGTTCCGGGTGATGCGGTTGAGGGAGTGGTGGAGCTTTGGAACGGCGGTCCCTACGTACTCAAAGAGGCCTCTGGTCTGTTGGCAGTTCCGGACGGCTGGCGAGTAACAGGTGAACTCCGCGAGACCGAGGACGTACCCCCGGGCTCTTTGGCTCAATGGCGCTTCCAACTCCAAGTCCCTCCCACAGCTCAACCTTCCCGAGCCTATTTCATGGAAGAGCCCAGGGACGGTGAACTGTACCGATGGCCCCAGGATGCGAGACTATGGGCGGTCCCGGCAAACCCGGATCTCTTCCAGGGAAACCTAAGCTTCGAGGTGGGAGATTTGGGTGGTGTGGAAGCGTGGAGATCCGCGCGGTTCAGAGGGGTGGACAAAGCCACGGGAGAGTTCGTGAAACCGGTCCAGGTTGTTCCGGCACTCGCGGTTTCCTTGGACCCGCCGTTAATGGCGTGGCCTTCCGGAGCCAATGGCTCCAGGGAATTCACTGTGACCATCCTGAGTCAGACTGAGGGGCAGATGGATGGTACGGTGGGTCTCCAAATCCCAGAGGGTTGGCGGGCGGACCCGGAGGGTTACCCCTTCTCCCTCCTGGAGGCCGGGGTGGAAGCAACTTTCTCCTTCCAGGTGACACGGGCTTCGGGTCTGACCGCTGGCGAGTATTCCGTCGCAGCCCAGGTTCGAGCGGATGATGGACGGGACTACCAAAGCGGGGTAACCCTGGTGGATTACCCACATATTCGCCGGGGCGCCCTCTTCCCCTCGGCCCGATCGAGCGTAGCGGTTTTCCCCGTCTCCATGCTGGATGGAATCCGAGTAGGGTATGTCATGGGCTCGGGGGACGGAGGAGCGGTGGCCGCGCGTCAGATGGGGGCAGAGGTGGAACTGCTTGGGCCGGACGCCCTGAAAGCCGGGGACTTCCAAGGATTCGACATCCTGGTTCTCGGAATTCGGGCTTATGAGACCCGACCTGACCTGGTTGCGGCCAACGATCGCCTGCTGGATTTCGTGAAGGGTGGCGGAACCCTCATTGTTCAGTACAACAAATACGAGTACCCACGAGGTGGATTCGCCCCCTTCGAGGTCGGGATCTCCCGGCCTCATGATCGAGTCTCCGATGAGACGGCTCCGGTGCGGATCCTGGAGCCTGCCCATGCCCTCTTTCGCGTTCCCAACCCAATCGATTCCAGGGACTTCGAGGGGTGGGTCCAGGAACGGGGCCTCTATTTCCTCGGGAATTGGGATTCGGAGTTCCTCCCCCTGTTGGAGATGGCGGACCCTGGGGAGGAGCCGAAACGAGGAGGCCTCATGGTGGCCGGGGTGGGTGACGGCATTTACGTCTATACGGGGCTGGCCTTCTTCAGACAATTCCCTGAAGGCGTCCCTGGGGCATACCGCCTGTTCGCCAACCTCCTCTCTCTGAAAGCGGGAGACCTGAATTGAGTGAGGACCAGGAGGACCGAGTCGGCATCTTCCCGAATTGGGGTTGGGTGTACCGGACCGTGGTCATCTATGGGGTCCTGATGATTGGGGTCCTGATTCTTCTTTCCCGCATTCTCGGTTTCGGGGCAGGTCCGTGAGGCGAACGGTCATGACAGACCGGTGTTGCCACCAGAACTCCCTGGCTACCATTCCCGCCTTGCCCACGCCATGACCTCTCTGGACTGGGCCCTTTTCGCTCTCTATTTGGTGGGCGTTCTCTCCTTCGCCCTCTACCAGAGTCGGAAGAACGAAGGGGTGGAGGGGTATTTCCTGGGGAATCGCCGCATGCCCTGGTGGGCCATCGGCCTTTCGGTCATGGCCACCCAAGCCAGCGCCATCACTTTCATAGGCACCACCGGGCAGGCCTTCGACAGTGGAATGGAGTTCGTGCAGTTCTACCTGGCGTTGCCCTTCGCCATGGTGGTTCTCTGCATCGTCTTCGTACCCATTTTCTATCGGGCCCGGGTGTTCACGGCCTATGAATACCTGGAGCGACGATTCGACGGAAAAACCAGAGCCTTCACCGGCTTCCTGTTCTTGGTTTCCCGGGGGATGGGCGCTGGGATCATTCTCTACGCTCCGGCCATTGTCCTCTCCGTGATCCTGGGCTGGGATGAACGCCTCACCATCCTCGTCATGGCCCTGGTCACTGTGGCCTACACCATGGTGGGAGGGATCACCGCTGTCATATGGACCGACGTGGTCCAGATGCTCATGGTGTTCGGTGGGATCGCGGTCGCTCTACTGGCTCTGTTTGCCAACCTGCCGGAAGGAGTCGGTGTAGGGGAGGCGGTCTATATCGGGGGTATTCAGGAGATGTGGAGAAGCGTGGATCTCTCCTGGGACCCCACCAACACATACACCCTCTGGTCGGGCCTACTAGGGGGTTTCTTTCTCTTCCTGGCCTACTTCGGCACGGATCAAAGCCAGGTCCAGCGATACCTGACGGCGACGTCCCTCAAGGACAGTCGGCTTTCGCTGATCTTCAATGCCTTTCTGAAGGTGCCGATGCAGATCCTGATTCTCTCCATCGGCGTTCTTCTTTTCGTGTTCTATCACTTTGAGGAACCCCCCCTTGTTTTCAGCCCCGCCGAGGTGGCGGCCGTGGAAGAGAGCGACCGGGCCGGGGAGTTCCGGGCACTTGAAGAGGAACAGGCCCGGGTCCATTCTCTACGAAGGACCGCCACCCTGGGGCTCCTGGAAGACCGGGACCGGGGTGGGGACGTGGCGGCCTGGCGCACCACCATCGGGGGGTACGACAATCAGCTCCGCGACATCCGCGCCGACGCCAAGGAGTTGGTATCGGAGGTCAGGGGCACGGCATCCAACGACGTGAATTACGTTTTCCCCACCTACATAATCGACTTCATTCCCACCGGCCTCCTGGGCCTGCTCATCGCCGTCATTTTTGCCGCGGCCATGTCCTCTCTGGATTCTGAGATCACCGCCCTTTCCAGCGCCACCGTCATGGACTTCTACCGGAGATTTTTTCGTCCTGAAGAATCGGATGCCCATTACCTGCGGATGTCCCGGTTTGCCACGCTTTTCTGGGGGCTGTTCGCCTTCTGTGTGGCCCTTTACGCCGGGCAGCTTGGGTCTCTCATCGAGGCCGTGAACCAGATCGGCTCGTTCTTCTACGGGTCTCTTCTAGGTGTGTTTCTCCTGGCGTTCTTCGTCCCGAGGAGCAACGGTACTGGTGCGACGGTTGGCCTCCTGCTAGGAATGGCCTCGGTGTTCCTGGTTTCCATCACCACCGACATCTCCTGGCTCTACTACAACGTGGTTGGGGCGGGCGTCGTGGTTCTGGTTGGGACCCTCTTGGGGAGGGACCCCAGTGAACGGAGGCGCAGCGTATCCAGCGGTGCAGGGCCTTCCCAATAACCACTACGTCGGCTCCAGCGGTTGGGGTCACCATTCTTGAGTCGGAATGAGCTTTCCATGAAAGCAACACGCTCTGCGGGAACCCCTCCTCCTGGCCCTGCGCGGCCCAGCGGAAGGGGCCTCGGACTAGCATTTCGACTGGCTTCTCGGGGTTTGGTTCGGTCGCCGGGAACTTCCCTTTTGGCCGTGAGTGTCCTTACCCTCGGCCTGGCCGCCCCGGTGGTGTTCTTCAGCATCCTGGCGGGGTCCCTCCGGCCCCTCCCCGTGCCGGAAGGCAACCGCGTGATCCGCGTGGAGGTCACTCAACCGGCCACGGGTGGAACCTCGGTTCCCGTCAGGCTCCAGGATCTGGAGGTACTTCGAGGTGGTGGGTCGGTTGAGGCCTTGGGAGCATTCCGGGTTGTATCAGGCACCCTGGTGGACCCCCAACGGGCTGCGACCCGGGTCTCGACAGCATTCCTCACTCCTGAGGTCCTGTCTCTCCTCCAGAGCGGTCCCGTGCTGGGCCGAGTACCGACCCCTGAGGAGGCCGAGTCAGCCATTCTTCTCGGTTTCGAAGTATGGCAGGAGTCCTACGAGGGGGATCCAGGCGTTCTAGGTCGGAGTGTTTTTCTCAACGGGGAGCCTGGAGTGATCACGGGCGTTCTGCCCGAGGGCTTTGGCTTCCCCTTCAATCAGGATTCTTGGGTTTTGTTGAAGGAGGATCCGGCAGACCTGGACCCAGTGGAGTTGGTGGGGCGTCTGGCTGATGGTGTATCTCTGGAGGCGGCATCGGTGGAGTTGGCCGGACGCTGGGCGAGGGGGGATGGCTTGAGAGAAACCAGCCGGCGGGGTGGTGTGGTGGAGGTGGACTCCTTCACGGGAGGAAGGGGGGAGAGGGGTGAGGGCATTGCTTTCCTCGGTTTGGTTCTGGTGGCCCTGTCCCTCCTCTTTATCGCCTGCGCCAACGTAGCCAACCTGCTCCTGGTTCGTGCCACCGACCGGATTCGCAGTCTCGGCATCCAGTCGGCCTTGGGAGCGGGGAGGGCTCAGTTGTCTGCCCAGCTCTTCTCTGAGGCTCTCCTCCTGGCGGCAGTTGGAGGCTTGGGTGGTCTGGTCCTGGCCTGGGTCGGCGTGGATGCTCTGGACCGAGCCCTCGCAGCGGAACACTTCGGATATTTCTGGATGCGCCTGGCCGTAGACTGGAGGGTGATGGGCTTCGCGACAGTCTTGGTGGGAGGGACGGCGGTCTTCGCTGGGACGCTACCCATCCTCCAAATCCTCCGGGTCGACCTCCAAGGACTCCTGAAAGTCGGGGGAGGAAAAGGCGCGGTGGGTGGAGGTGGCGCCTGGAGCCGGGGGTTCGTGACCACTCAACTGGCTCTTTCCTGCGCTGCATTGGTAGCTGCAGGCTTGACGGGGCAGTCATTGGCCCAAAGTGGTGACTTCGGCAGGGGTGTGCCGGCGGGTGAGATTCTTGTGGCGTCCCTGGATCCGGGGAATGCTTCCGGTCCAGACTGGGGAGGACGTCTGGTGGACCTGGACGAGGGTCTCGCGGGCATCACGGATGCCCGAGCCGCGGCCTTGGCCTTGGGGGCGCCTGGGTACTTCGAGCCTTGGGGTCAGTTCGAGTTGGAGGGAGACGAAGCTGAACGGGTCCAGGATCGACAGGGAGTCCTCTGGAATGCCGTGACTCCGGGTTTCTTTGCACTCCTCGACCTGGAGGTCAGGCGAGGCAGAGGGCTGGAGTTTGGTGACGATAGGGACGGTCTTCCGGTGGTGGTGATTAACGAGGCCTTTACGGCGCGTCATATTCCTGAAGGGGAGGCGCTAGGCCGAAGGCTCAAGGTAGTTGGGGCCGATTCCGCCGCGCTGTTCACCATCGTGGGCGTCGTGGAGGATGTGGACATGGGTGGCGGACCGGACATACCGAGTGAGCGGGTGTACCTGCCTCTCCAGCAGGTTCCGAGGGAAACTGTGATGGCTCTGGTTCGGTCGGGAACCGACCCCACGACCCTCACGACGGCGTTGCGGCAGGTTGTGGCCGGCATCGATCCTGAAATCCCGCTATGGTCCGTCAGAACCCTTGCCGATGCCCACGCCTTCATGACTCGGGTCCCTCGAGCCATGGCGGCTCTTGCCGTCGCCGGTGGACTGAGCGGACTTCTGGTGGCCGCCGTGGGCCTCTATGGCCTTCTGGCATTCAGGGTTCGTCAGCGGCATCGGGAACTAGGGGTCCGTCTGGCTCTCGGGGCCGACGGACGGCGACTTGCGCTGGATATTCTGCGACTCGCCCTGCGTCAGCTCCTACCGGCTTTGGCGGTGGGCCTTGTTCTAGCGTGGCTTGTGGCCCCGGTCCTCGGGGTCGTGCTTCTGGGCTTGAACCCGCGTGCTCCCGCCACCTATCTGGGCGTGGCGATGGCGTTCATTGTGGTGGGTGTCACAGCAGCCCTACTCCCAGCGCTCAGAGCTGCAGCGGTGGAACCCGCAGAAGTGCTCAGGGGCGAGTAGAGCCTCTCAGCTCAGCTCGCCCCCGAAAGTCATCGAGTTCCCGCCGCTCCTCACCGGCGATAGGAGATTCGCTCAGTCACCGGATCCCCTCACCGGACACAAGCCTCCGTTGTCCGTGCATCCTGGCCGGCTGATGGTCCGCTCAAAGAGCTCGAAGATCCGCCGGTACTCATCGGTCCAGGAAGCCGGCTCAACGAAGCCATGGCTCTCCACCGGATAGACGGCCATCTCCCAATTGTCTTTTCCGAGCTCGATGAGACGTTGGGCCAGGCGCACCACGTCGGAGAAATGGACGTTGGTGTCCACCATGCCGTGAGCCATTACGAGGTGGCCGCGGAAGTTCTCGGCGAAATAGATGGGCGAGGATTTCTCGTAAGCCTCGGCGTCGTCCTGAGGAAGGTTTAGAATGTTGCTGGTGTAGCCGTGGTTGTAATGGGCCCAATCCGTCACCGAGCGGAGAGCGGCTCCGGAGGTGAACACGTCCGGCTCGGTGAAGAGGGCCATGAGAGTGATAAACCCTCCGTAAGATCCGCCGTACAACCCGATCCGGTCCGCATCGATTCCCTCTTCGCGAACCAGGTATCGGGCACCGTCAGTGTTGTCGGAAAGGTCCTTCCCTCCCATCCAACGGAAGATGCTGGTTCTCCAATCACGGCCGTATCCGGCGGAGCCTCGGTAGTCGATGTCCAAGACCGTGTACCCGTTGGCTGCAAGGAAGTGGTTGAACATGTACTCCCGGTAATACGACGACCAATAGTTGTGGACGTTGTGGAGGTAACCGGCGCCGTGGACGAAAATAACCGCGGCCCCGTTGGGTTCCGCACCGATGTCCGCCGGTCGGTAGATCCGAGCCGGAACCTGAACACCGTCCTGGGCGGGGAAGTGGATGATTTCAGGCTTGATCCAGGGGAAACTGAGCCACTCCTCCGTGGGTGAGGACGTTATCTGATCGGGCCGAGGTTCGGGCTCAAAATCGGCCAGGAAAAGCTCTCCAGGGCGGTTGGCGACCGAATGAAGAAAGGCCATCCGCTCCCCGTCCGGGGACAGCGTCGCATCGAAGCTCCCGGGGCCCGAGGTTATCGCCGCCCTTCGAGACCCATCGAACTCCATCGTGTAGACGTGCTGGTTGAAGGGTGACCCTTCGTTCGTGTGGAGGACGAACCTGCTACTCCGCTGTGGGATTTCGACCCGGAGGACCTCCCATTCACCATCAGTGAGTTGAGTTCTCTCCGAACCGTCGGCGTTTATGGCGTAGAGGTGGGCATACCCAGTGGCCTCGCCGACGAAATACGCCCTGTCCGAGTCTGGCAACCAACCCACACACCGAGAGCAGGGTCCTCCCACCCAGGCTTCGTCCTGGAGGGCGTCCAGAAGCGTAAGGTCTCCGGTGGCGGCGTCCACGGAGAAGATCCATCGCCACTCCCTGTCGAAGGAGGAGCTGACCACGAGGCCTTGGGACCCGGAATCGTTCCAGCCGGCGAAAGATGCAAAGGCCAGGTCGGGACCGCTCTCCTCCACATCTCCCTCAGCCCCTTCAGCCTCCTCATCCTTGTCTTCGCTCTCTCCTTCATCGTCGAGGGGATACAGATCGAGCCAGGCCAGTTCCCCTGTGCCGATGTCGAGGAGGCCCATTCGGGAGGAGCCCGGGGTGTCCCCTACCTTGGTCCGAACGTTCAGGTCTTCGGTATAGCCTGATTCGGTAATCCAGTTTGGCACGATGGCTTGCTGGGCTCCTGAAGCCGGGCGCATGGCCGACACCATTACGTGCGTGCCGGTGACGTTCGGGATCGGGCTTCCCGCCCTCTCTCCGGCAGCCAGGTAGGTCGGCTGGGGACCATCTTCGGACGCCTCATCCTGTTCAGCCTCGCGCTCCTCCCTCGCTTCCTTCCGGCGGCGGATGAACTCGAACAGCTCTTCCTGCTGTTCTTCAAGAAACCCCTTCTGGCCGGTGGCGTCGGGTGTGTCCTCAGGTCCGGGGCCCGGCCGGATATCTGTGATTTGGCGAACCATGGCCAGGTCCAGGCTCATCTCGAAGACATTCCCGCCCTTCGTGAAGAAGACCGACTCTTCGTTTGCCGAGAAGATGGGAGATCCCTCTCCCTCATCGGTCTCGGACAGGCGCCTGACCCGGAAAGGATCGCGTTCCAGGAGATAGAGATCACCCCCGATGGAAGTGAGGATGAGCCCTCCGTCTTCGGATAGGTCGCCAGACGCCGTGAACAGGGCCACCGAGTCCGCCATCTCATCAGGCACCCTTTCCGGATCCCCCCCTGTGGAACGTACCATGTACAGCTCCGAGCCATCGTCCCAGTTCCCTCCCCCGGGTTGCCATTGGAAGTAAACCCACTCGGAATCCACCGACCACCGGATCCCGGAGGGTGCGCTACCCACATGTTCCGGGCCGCGCATGATGGACTCGATGGTGAGTGGGAAGGCCACGGAACGAGCAACCTCAGGCTCGATCTGGGCCGAGGTCTGGCTGGCCAGACACCTGGGAAAGATCAGAACCGAGAAGACCGCGAGGTATGCGAGCGGGCAAAGCAGACGACGTCGAGGACGAATCATCTTCAGCTCCCGTTGAGGACGAGAAAAAGCCCCTCCACCCGTTGGGGGCGAAGGGGCAAGATAGGTGTGCGGCTTTTTGAGAAAAGGGTTGTTGTGTGGAGGTTGCTCAATCTCCGAAGCTGATCCCCAGGGCCCGGGCAGTCCTGACCACATCCCCTTGGACGGGGACGGTCTTGATTTTTGCCAGAGCCTCTCCCAGGGGAACGGCCTTTACGTCCGGGGGATCGAGGGAAACCATGGAGCCGAAATCACCTCTCTTCGCCAGCTCGATGGCGGCGGCTCCAAACCGGAGGGCCAACAGCCGATCGTAGGAGTTGGGCTGTCCTCCCCTCTGAAGGTGGCCCAATACCAGAGATCGTGTCTCCACCCCACAGTTTTCCTCGATGTCTTCCGCAATCTTCTCGGCAACCCCCCCGTAGCGGGCTTCCTGACCGGGCTTGGCCGCTTCTACGAAGCTCGCCTCTCCTCCCACTTCTTTCGCACCCTCAGCCACTACCACCAAGGCAAACTCCCGCCCTATTTCGTATCGGTGCCGGATCTTCTCGAAGACCTTCTCCATGGAGTAGGGAATCTCGGGGATGAGAATTACGTCGGCGGCTCCTGCAACTCCGGCAAAGAGTGCGATCCAACCGGCGTGCCGGCCCATGACCTCTACCACGAAAGTCCGTTTGTGGGATTCGGCTGTCGTGTGAAGTTTGTCGATGGCGTCCGTAGCTGTTTCCACTGCGGTGAGAAATCCGAAGGTCATCACCGTAGAGCCAAGGTCGTTGTCGATGGTTTTGGGAATCCCTATGACGGGCAGTCCCCGATCCCGGAGCCCGCGTGCGATGGCCAGGGACCCATCTCCGCCAATGGAGATGAGACAATCCAACCCTCGCTTGTGGAACTCCTGGATGATCTCATCCGATCGGTCGATCTCGATAACGGAACCATCGGGTTGTTTCCGGGGCCATTTCATGGGGTTCCCCCGGTTGGAGGTCCCAAGGATCGTCCCACCCGTGTGGGTGATTCCTCTGACCGATTGGGCGGTCAGCCGAACGACCCCTTCGCCGTTGTATCCGCTTTCGTTGAGAAGCCCTCCGAACCCATCCCGGATTCCGTATACCTCCCACCCCTCGTTGATACCGGAAAGGACGACGGCCCTGATAACGGCATTCAGACCGGGTGCGTCCCCACCACCCGTGTTGACGGCGATCCGCTTTTGCATCTAGTGTCCGTCCCGTTCATGACATTTGGGGTATGTGCTCGGAAAAGAAGCTCCCAGCGGAGCAGTCCCTACCTCCTACCATCCATGTAAAAACTGGAATCGGAGGGGGGAGGTCAAGGTCCGCAGAAGGAGATCGGCCCTGGGCTCTTCGTCGGGCCTTGGGAAATGTCAGGATCCCAGTGGCTCCTGCAAGGGGGGAAGGGTCCTTGAGATCCCGGGGCTCTTTCACCTGCCGTTGACCAATGCATAGATTGTGGCGTCTTTGGTGCTACCCCTTCATGCAGCCTCATGGGAGAGCTTTAGGTGGAAATCGAGGATCAAAACCCAGCCGTTCAGGAGATCAGTCGGGTCATTCAGCGAGGATTGCTCCCCTCAGAGGTCCCCCGAATCCCTGGTTTCGACATCGCGGCAGGAACGAGTTTGGTGGACGACGGTCCGGGCCGAACCCTCTGGGACTTCTTTCAACTCAGAGGCGGGAATACCGGTCTGGTGAGCCTGAACGTGCAGGGGACTGGATTACCTCCAGCACACTATCTGGCGGTGGTCCGGAGCCTCCTGAGGGAGCTTGGCCAGGACCATGATGATCTCCTCGGTCTGCTGGCCAGGGTCAATTCGGGTCTGGCCGCAGCGGTGGTCGAGGGAATGGATCAATATGTAGAGGCGGGCATTCTCCTGCCCTCGGAGGGTAGCGTTGAATGGGCCGGTGCGGGTCGGTGCCCCGGCGGCGTGATCCGTAGGAACGGCGTTTTCGAGGAATTCTCCACCCATGGTCCTCCCCTTGGAATGATGGGTGGATTTCTTTACGGGACCGAGAGAATGGAACTGGGTGCAGGGGATTCGGTAATCGTACTCTCCGAAGTTTCCCAGGGGGTTTTTAGAGGAGCGGCGGATTTGGTGGCTTCCCTCCAAGGCAAGCCGGTGGGCGATGTCGTGTCCACCCTTCACAAGGCTCTGGCGAAAGCTCATCCCGACGACCCGGTGGAATCGTCGGTTCTCTTCGTTCGAAAACACTAAGGCCGCCGTCACCTGAATCGGCAGCGATTAGGGAATCACACGCGAGGAAACCATGGCAGTGACCGAAAAGGCCGTCCGGGATGCACTGAAGACCGTGAAAGACCCGGAGTTGAACATAGATCTGGTGACTCTGGGCTTGGTTTATGACATCCAGGTCGAGGAGACTGCCGCAAAGGCGATCATCTCCCTGACCACCCCCATGTGCCCCGCGGCTGCCGAGATTGTGGACCAGGCCCGTCTGGCCATGGCGAAGGTGGATGGTGTTGAGAGCGCCGAGGTTGAGTTGACGTTCGACCCCCCATGGACTCCAGAGAGGATCAGTCCCCTGATCCGGTCGGCCCTGGGTTTATGAGGAAGGAACGGCTTCGAACCTGGGTCTGACCCGCAGGGATGCGGAGCCCTAGAAGGCTGTTGCGGAAGTGGGGCGAGCCGCGTTACTCGCGCCACGGGGCCATATGATAGGCGGGAGTTGGAAGGCATAGCCGTGCGCTACGGCGAGAACTCCCAACGAAGCAGATGGCCCCGTGCCGCAGTAACCCGGAGGGCACAGGGGGATTGCGGCCGGGCACCGCCGCGATAGCGATGGTCGCGGCGTCAGAACTCCTCCCCGATGCTTCAGCATCGCATTCGTCGTCCTTCCTTGTCTGGCATCCGCAAGAGGGCACCGCTGCGAAGCAGTGGTCCTGCGCGGCCGCACCCCACTTCCGCAACAGCCTTCTAGATCAAGAAGAACCGGCACCCAGATGGGTGCCGGTTCTTGCCTTATAACGTGCCGATCAGGGCGTGCCGCTAGTTCACCAACTCCACCTCTTCGAGGAAGTCCCGGAGAGGGTTGGCAACGGCGATGGCCCGTTCGGTGAGGGCCGTGGCCAGAGAGTCGGGGCTTTGTCTGGACCCGGCTAGGTGGCGGGCTACGGCTTTCCCAAGGTCCACATCCGATCGCTCGGCAGCGGCATAATACCCAGCGTACCGAGCGCTCACCCTCTGTTCGAAAAGAGGCACCTGGGCCTGAGGGGTGCCATTATCCACCATGTCCTGGAAGATGGCCGAGTGGAAGGCGTCCAGGCCCTCCCGGACGAGTTCCTGATCCGACCTCCCAATGTAGGCCAGCTGCAGTCCTCGAGTGTGGGCCCACATAAGAAAAATCAGGATCTCCTCTGCCGGGGCCTCTGCCGGAATGCCGTCCTCCTGCGTAAGGCCCAGGTCCCCAAGGAGAACCTCGGCGTCCCCATCCGCGATGAAGTCTGAGAAACTCTCCCAGACGAGACGGGCCAGGGTGTCGCCCAAATCTTCCGGCGTCATGTTCTGAGGGACTTTGAACCCAGGGGTATCGTCAGTCATTCCTATCTGCGCTGTAATCATCTTGGTTCCATATCGTTAAGCTGTGTAGACAATTCCGTGGAAAAAGGTTCGTGTGTCAAGATTCTCGGTTGGAACCCCAAAGGGGGCGATCGGGGTTTAACCTGGAACTCGGAGGAATCTGAAATGAGCTGCGGAGAAACCCAATGAAGTCGAAGGCTTACCTTTTTCGAGGAACACGCACCAGGTCTCTTGTTTCGATCCTGGCGTTGGCTCTGATGTCTGCGGCTTTGCCAGGTTGCCGGCGCGGAGAACCTGAAACGCCGGCGCCGCGTCCCATCGTCATCCGATCCGGTGCCAGGTTGTATGCGGATGCCGATCAGATGAAAGCCACCGACGCTTGGTTTCGGCCTCAACTGGCCAACATACAGGAGGATCCTTCGTTCTGGGTCATCTACGTAGAACGAGATACGCCCTCCTATCCGTGGGAGTCACTGGTTCTGGGAACAGACTCCGTATGGATCGGGGTGCAGCGGGGCTACGTGGATGCACAGCGGATCTTTGAGGTTTATGCCCATTACCATCTCATGAACGAGATGGGTCGCATTGAAGAGTTTCTTCCCGGTGGAGAAGAGTTGGAGGAGTTCTCACTGGAGCGAGCCATTCTCGCCCGAGTTGCCGATGCCTGGCTCCTGGGGCGGGCGGTCTACCAGGCCGAGGCCTTCGATCCCTTGGAGGAGTTGGTCTACGCCAACGAAAACGGCTATCTGAGTGCCATGCTCCTGACGGCCCGTGGGGATGAATTCAAGGAGGAGCGCCAAGCTTGGCTGAAGGAGGACCCGGAGGCTCTGGAGCGATACCGCCGCTGGTTTGTGGATACTTTTTCCAGAGAGCCACCCGGGTTGAGGGAAACGGGGTGACTAAAGCGTTCTCACTGGTTCGGTGGGGCTGAATCCGATGAATCGGTTCCAGGCTGGCTGACCGGGAAGAGAATAGAGAAAAAGGGCCCACCCCCGTGTTTTCTTGAGGGGTGGGCCCTTTTTCAGCGCCTGGCGTTAGTGTGGACCGATGATTTCCCACCGAGCCGAAACCGTCGGTCGGTCGATCCCATCCTCCAATTCCACCAGGAGATCCACCCGGCCCGTCCGATTCAGGCGGGCATCGGACGGCCGTCCCCCGGGGAGAAAAAACCCGACAACCCTCAGTGTCTCTTCTTCACCTTGGGGCGACCGGGCCTGGATCACGGCGCCTTTGAGGTCCCGAAGGGCAGGAGGCTGCCCTCCCTGAAGCCGAAGACGGATTACCCGTCCCCGATGAGGTGCGTCCATGGCGTCGACGACCAGGAAGGACCGCTTTTGTGCTTGTGTCTGCGTCAGCATGGCGCTCTCAGTGGAGGATCCAAAGATGTTTCACTCTTCCCGCACTCTCGCCCCGGAGGAGGAAGACACTACAATAACCAAGCCGAAGCGTCAGCGAACCACCTTGGGAGAACTCTGTTGAAGGAATCAAGAAATCCGGCCGCGAGGTCACCGCTGGAAGTGCCCCCCGAGGAAATGCGCCGATTGGGGTACGAGGCGGTTGATCTGATTGTCGACCGATGGGCGAATCTTGGGGAAGAGCCGGCTTGGCAATTCGGAACCAGACGGGAGTTGGAACCCCTACTCTCGGGGCCCCCTCCGGAAGAGGGACAGGATCCGAGGGTGGTTCTTCAGCGGGTAGTCGAGGATGTTCTCCCGAAAGCGGGCCGGATCGATCATCCTCGTTTTTTTGCCTTCATCCCCTCCTCCCCGACTTGGCCTTCGGTCCTGGGGGACATCCTCGCAACGGGGTTCAACATCTTCCAGGGCACCTGGCTCGAATCCTCCGGCCCGAGCCAGCTGGAGCTCGTGGTGCTGGATTGGTTCCGGGATTGGCTCGGGTTTCCGGAAGAAGGTGGAGGGATTCTGACGTCGGGAGGGTCTGCAGCGAACCTCGTGGCCTTGGTGACCGCTCGGGAGTCGGCGGGGAATCCGCCGAACCCAATTCTCTATGTCAGTGACCAGGGCCACAGCTCCCTGGAGCGTGCGGCGCGGATCATGGGCTTTCCGCCTGAGAACGTTCGGAAGATTCCTACCGACGAAACCTTCCGCATCGACGCGGCCCTCCTGAAGGATCTTGTCGCGGAAGACCGGGCGGCGGGGATGGACCCTCTAGCTGTTTGCGCCAACGCCGGGGCTACCAACACTGGAGCCATCGACCCCATGGATGCCATCGCTCATGTGGCCAGGGAGGAGAATCTCTGGTTCCACGTGGACGCAGCCTATGGAGGCTTCACCGTTCTGGTTCCCGGGGAAAGGGAGGCGCTCAAGGGGATCGAGGAGGCCGATAGCGTGACGTTGGATCCACACAAATGGCTCTTTCAGCCCTACGAGACAGGATGTCTGGTGGTTCGGAATACTCGTTTGTTGGAGGAGGCGTTTCGGATCCTCCCGGAGTACCTCCAGGACACAGCTTTGGGAAAAGAGCAGGTCAACTTTGCCGACAGGGGTATCCAACTCAGCAGAGGTTTTCGGGCTTTAAAGATCTGGATGTCCATTCAGACTCTGGGTCTGAGGGCCTTTCGGGAGGCCATCCAAACCGGGATTGATTATGCGAGGGAGGCGGAGAAGTACATCAACAGGTCGCCGGCCCTAGAGATGATGGGGCCGTCATCCCTGGGAATCGTCTGCTTTCGATTTCGGCAGCCGGACGACGACCGGACTCCCGAAGCGCTGGAGGAATTGAACCTGGGTATCCAGGCCGAGATCGTGGATTCGGGTGTGGCGGCGATGTCATCCACCCGACTTCGAGGCGAGTTCTCACTTCGCCTTTCGATATTGAATTACCGGTCCACCTGGCAGGACGTTCAGGAGACCCTGGAGGCTATCGAGGCCATTGGTCACCGCCTGGCCACGAATGGGAGCGACGCTTGAATCCGGTCCCGTTACCGGTAGCCCGCCTGGTGAAGGGGTCTGTTCTCTTCTTCCCCCTTCTCACGGCTCTGTTCTGGCTAGGGACACCCCTGGGCCTTTGGGGCGCCATGTACCTGGCCTTCCTTCTGGAGCTTCTCCCAGCCCTTTCGGTGGCCCAGCTCCCATTGGTGGACGACGAAGGACCCCTCGACCGGGTATCTGTCTATTTGTCCTCGGGAGCCATCATCCTCGGGGTCGGAGGGGTCGGACTCCTTGTGGGGTGGAATGAGTTCGGAGTCGAAGGCATGGGCTTGGGTTCAGCCGCGTGGGGGTCAGTGATAATCTGGACGGCTGGGTTGTCCGTGGCAGCCTGCCTCCTCCTTTGGGGCTTCCTGA
Source organism: Gemmatimonadota bacterium (assembly GCA_039656355.1). Taxonomy (GTDB): domain Bacteria; phylum Gemmatimonadota; class Gemmatimonadetes; order Longimicrobiales; family Gaopeijiaceae; genus JABDNZ01. The sequence goes on from JBDHMC010000003.1 coordinate 21,897, forward strand.
TTTATCGGAAGGCTGCTGGGATACGGGAAACGCCCTTGTTGGTTCAGCTCCTTCCTGAGACTGGGACGGAGAAAATCCTGTTCGTGTTCCTCTCCCTCGCGGCGGGTGTGGGTGAGGAGATCGCGTATCGGGGGTACCTCATTCCCGCACTCACCCTTCAATTGGGGTGGGACTGGGGAGCGGCTTTGCTTTCCTCCGCCGTCTTCGGGTTGCTTCACGCCTACCAGGGCTGGCTGGGGATCGCACGAACGGCCGCACTGGGCCTGGTCCTTGCGGCATCGTTCATTCTGTCCGGGGTCCTCTGGCCAGCCATCCTGGCCCACGCCATTCTGGACATGCTCGCCGGACTGGTTTTTCGTGAATCCTTGGTTAGAGAGTGATGGACAATGGAGATTGATCTCGCCCTTTTGGCGGATGCGGCAACCGTAGACGCTGCGGGAAAGCTGAACATCCTCGGAATCTTTGATCGTATATCCACCTCGGGGTTTCCTACTCAGCATCCCCATATCTCCCTGGTGCTCCGGTTCGGGGCCTCCTTGAACGAGGCGGGGGACCACAAAGTGGAGATTGTCCTAAAAGATCCGGCCGGTGCCGAAGTGATTCGATTGAACGGGGACATCCAGGTCGGCGTGGGATCAACGGAGGCTGGCGGAAGAGTCCGCGTCCCACAGGTTGTGAACATGGAACGCCTCGTATTCCAAAACCCTGGTCGGTATTCCTTCGACATCGCCGTGGATGGTGAGCACCATGTTTCTGTTCCTCTCTTCCTTCATGATGCCGCCTCGCGAGGCCCTGTAGTCCAGGCCTGAGAACCATCTGGAGAATCATGGACCGTCAAAACCCCCTCCGTTTGACCCGAATTAGAGTGTATCCCCTGAAGGGGGCAGGGGGATGTGATCTTGACGAGACTGGCCTGGATGCCTTCGGGATACCTGGAGATCGGCGATGGATGCTGGCGAAGCCGGGCGGTCAGTTCATTTCTCAGCGTACTCATCCCCGACTCTGCCTGGTTCAGCCCTCACCGGTGGGCTCGGACCGGGGTGACCTAGGCGCGACTCCCGGGGGGAGCGACCTTACCGATGGCACCCAGGCTGAGGGATTCCGGTTCACGCTGGTAGCTCCGGGAATGGATCCGTTCGATCTGAGCCCCGACCCTTCCGATGCGTGGGTAGATGTACAGGTCCATCAGGATCGGTTCCCGGCTCTGACCGGGTTTTACGAGGGGGATCGATGGTTTTCCGATTTCCTCGGGGAGCCCTGTCAGTTGGTCTTCATCCCGGAGGAGATCCGTCGTCCCGTAGATCCGGAGTGGGCACCGGGCCACCGGGTGAGCTTCGCCGATGGTTACCCTCTCCACCTGACGACGGAGGAGTCTCTTCGGGAGGCGAACAGAATACTCCCCCATAAGACGACCATGCTCAGGTATCGGCCCAATCTTGTTGTGGCCGGCGGAACGCCCTGGGAGGAAGACGAGTGGCGGTTGTTGGAGATTGGCGGCATTAGAGTGCGTCTGGTAAAACCATGTGCGCGGTGCTCGGTGATCACAGTGGACCCTGGGACTGGGGTCCGGGGCCGAGAGCCCCTCCGGAGCTTGAAGGGATTTCGAGAAGCGGAGGGCAAAGTCTACTTCGGACAAAACGCCGTGTTTGAGGGGACCGGTCGACTTCGGGTGGGGGAAAACGTACATGTTCTTGAAAGGGGAAGCTGCCGGCCTGAAACAAACCCGATACCGTCTGGTACGGATGGATAAGTGTCCTCCTACTTCCTCTTTCCAAACTAGAGGCCTCGAGTGACAGGAGATCGCTTGGGAATCTTACGTCGGATGGCTGAGGGTCGCCCCGGCGATGCCCGGCTCCAATTCGGTCTGGCTGTGGAGCTACTGAATCGGGGGGAGACTCGGGAGGGGGCCAATGCCCTCCGGAGCTATCTGGACCTGGCCCAAGACGAAGGAAATGGGTGGGGTCGGTTGGGAGCCGCACTGACCGACCTGGGAGAGGTGGAGGAGGCCCGGGCGGCTTTTGCCAAGGGGATTGTGATCGCCGGTCAGCGGGGCCATAGTGGGTTGGTTGAGGAACTGCAGGAAGCCTTGGAGAATCTCGAGTGACGGAACCTGGAAAAGGAAAGATCCAGACGGCCGACTTCAATGAGGAGGCTTTGCCTCATATGGACGCAGTCTTCCGGTTCGCGCTACGCCTATCCGGCTCTCGGGACGTGGCTGAAGATCTGGTTCAGGAGACCTTCTTGAGGGCGTTTCGGTCATGGGACAAATACACTCCGGGAACCCAATGCAAGAGTTGGTTGTTTACAATCTGCAGGAACGTATTTCTCCGCCAGAGAGAGCGGGGGCAACGACACGACGAAATCGTCTCCGAGAACGTGGATAGGAGCTCAGGGCCCTTCGAAGCTGTGAACCCGGTTTGGGTCAAAGCAGTGAAGGCCGATCCGGAAGGCGAGTTCTTTGATGCCATCGTTGATGAAAAGGTCCTGCAGCACATTCAAGAGCTGCCGGAAGACTACCGAACGGCAGTGATTCTCTCAGACCTGGAGGGGTTGTCCTACCAGGAAATCGCTGAGATGACCGATGTGCCGGTCGGGACGGTGAAGAGTCGGCTTTTCAGAGGACGCCGTGTACTGCAGAGTGCTTTATATGATTATGCTGTCTCCATGGGGTATATCAAAGATACCTCCGACGAGACTTGAGGATTTCTAATGACCTTTATTGACCGCTTGAAGCAGCTCCTCGGGGGCCCCCACGCTCCAGAATCCCACTCTGAGGAGGACGATAGGGATTCGGGAGTGTGTAAACCAATCACCTGTATGGAGGCGATGGCCAAGGTCCACGAGTATCTGGATGGTGAGTTGGATGGGGTCCCTAGTGAAGAGGTAGCCCACCATTTTTCCATCTGCCAAGGGTGCTATCCTCACTTGAAACTCGAAGAGCGGTTTCGAGGGCTCCTGCAACGGTCTCAACAGGATGAGGCTTGTCCCGAGCACGTGAAAGAGCAGGTTTTGGAGCTACTGGCTGCCGAAGCCTCAGAGCCCCGGTAGGAGAATCCGCCCGCCACCGACTCTCCTTAAGGCGGAGATTCCTATGAAAAGCCACCGGCCCTCGAGGGGCTGGTGGCTTTTCGTCGCCTAGGATTCGGCATCGGCTCTTTCCGACCTTGCCAGCATTCCCCGATTCTCTGAGGTTGAGGCCGATCCCGTGACCGCAACCGGGTGTCACGGGCGGAGCTGGAAGACCAGTTACCTGAACCGAGCGAAGAGAAGGAATGGCCACGGCCGAGAAGAGGGAAAGGATTCTCTCCCGCCTCATTGAGGAGGAGATGAAGGAGTCCTTCCTGGACTACTCCATGAGTGTGATCGTCCAGAGGGCTCTACCGGATGTTCGGGACGGCTTGAAGCCTGTCCATAGGCGCATCCTGTTCGCAATGCATGAGCTGGGTTTGACACCCGACCGGCCGTATAAAAAGAGCGCTACGGTGGTGGGGGATGTCTTGGGGAAATACCATCCCCACGGCGATTCGGCCGTCTATGACACCCTGGTCCGAATGGTTCAGGATTTCTCCCTCCGCTACCCCCTGATTGATGGCCAGGGCAACTTCGGCTCCATCGACGGTGACTCGGCTGCAGCCTACCGCTACACCGAGGCCCGATTGGCTCGCCCGGCTACCGAGCTTCTTTCGGATATCGAAAAAGAGACGGTGGACTGGACGCCCAATTTCGACGACAGACTCGAGGAGCCTTCAGTTCTTCCAGGCCGCTTCCCCAACTTCCTCGTCAACGGGAGCGCAGGAATCGCCGTAGGAATGAGCACTAACGTGCCGCCTCACAACCTCCGGGAAGTGGGTGAGGCGGTGAAGATCCTGGTGAACGATTCCGAATGCACGATTGGGGATCTGATGCGTGCGCTCCCGGGGCCGGACCTCCCAACCGGAGGGTTCCTGGTGGGTTTGGAGGGAATCAGGAGGATGTACGAGACCGGTCGGGGGCGTTTGATCATGCGCGCTCGGGTGGTGAAGGAAGCTCTCCGAGGGGGGAAGCAACAGCTGGTGGTGGTGGAACTTCCCTATGGGGTCTCCAAATCGAAGATCATCGAGCAGATCGCCGATCTTTCTCGGAAAGGGAAGATCGACGAGGTCTCCGAGCTGAGGGATGAGTCTGACCGGGACGGCATGCGGTTGGTTGTGGAGCTAAAACGAGGCTCCAACGCCAAGCGCGTTCTCCAGACTCTCCTGAAAAGGACGTACCTCCAAACAACCTTCGGGGCTCATCTCCTGGCTCTCGACCATGGCCAACCCCGTGAGTTCAACCTGAAGGAGATTTTGGAGCATTACCGGGACCATCGACTCGAAGTGATTCGGCGTCGGTGCCAACACGAACTGGAGAAAGCCGAGGCTGAAAGCCACATCCTTGAAGGAATTCTGGCTGCTTTGGACCGGATCGACGAGGTGATCGCCATCATCCGGAAATCCAAAGACCGACCCACCGCCTCACGTCGACTTCAGGACAGGTTGGGTTTGAGCGAGGTCCAGGCTGAAGCCATTCTGAACATGCGCCTTGGGAAACTCACGGCACTCGAGCAAAAGGAGTTGAAGGCTCGTCGGAGGACGCTCCGGGGTCGTATCAAGGAGTTGAGGGCCATCCTGAAAAGCGAAGACCGGCAGCTAGACGTGCTCTTGGAGGAATTGGCGGAGGTTGTTGAGCGCTTTGGGG
>JBDHMC010000004.1:0-20978 GCA_039656355.1 Gemmatimonadota bacterium
ACTGGGAATTCCATGGCGGGCATCAACCTGCAGGGAAAACCCCGGGTAATGTTGGCCGGCCACATCGACGAGATCGGTCTTCAGGTCACCCATATCAACGATGATGGTTTCCTCTTCTTCGACGAGATCGGGGGATGGGATTCCCAGGTCTTGGTGGGGCAGCGGGTCCTGATCATGGGATCGAAAGAAGGGATGTGGGAAGTGCCAGGGGTCATCGGCAAGAAGCCAATCCACCTGTTGAAGAAGGACGAGCAATCCAACGCCACCAAGACCAAGGATTTGTGGGTGGATCTGGGATGCTCCAGTGGAAAAGAGGTGTCCGAGTTGGGCGTCAGGGTTGGGGATCCCATGGTGCTTGCTACCGGGCTGGTGCATTTGGCAGGAGACAGAATTGCCTCCAGGGCTGTCGATAACCGAATCGGGGCCTATGTGGTTTTGGAGGCGCTTCGACTCCTGTCCGACGACCCACCCCAAGCCGGAGCGTTGGCCGTGGCTACGGTCCAGGAGGAGATTGCCTTTTCCGGGGGCGGTGCACGGTCCAGTGCGTTTGCCCTGAAACCTGACGTGGCGCTGGTAGTGGATGTGACCTTCAGCACCGATGTCCCGGATATCGAGAAGAAGGAATTGGGGGACCACAAAATCGGCGGAGGGCCTGTCCTAAGCCGTGGCTCGGCTAATCATCCTGTTGTCTTCGAGAGGTTGGTGGATGCGGCCGAGGCCGAGGAGATAACCTATTCCCTTCAAGCCGCACCGCGATCCACCAGGACGGATGCCGATGCGATTCATCTGGTTCGGGTGGGAGTCCCAACGGGGCTGATTTCGGTTCCGAACCGGTATATGCATTCGCCCAACGAGATCGTGAGTCTCGGAGATCTCAAAAAAACCGCCGAGCTTTTGGCTGCCTTCGTCCGCCGGTTGGATCCGGATTGCGACTTCACGCCACGCTAGGAGGCGGAGGATGCGGCGGGCCTGGGCCTTGATTCGTCGCCCGGACTTGTGTTAGTTGAAGGGCTCCGCTGCGATATGAGAAGAAAAGGCGTGCCATAACAGGATAGGACCGGAATGATCGATTCGACTGAGTTGGTGAAGGAACTCCAGGAAATGAGGGATGAGGGATATCTCTCCGATGCCCTCCTGCGGTATTCGGTGCGACATGTGAAAGAGCTCGATGACCGGTTCGACTGGGTCGGTGGGTTTCTCCTGGACGCGGAAGCGCAGGAACTGTGGCTTCATAATTATGTTGGCCCAAGGACCGAGCACTCCAAAATCCCGGTGGGTGAGGGTGTAACCGGGAAGACAGTAGCCGAGAAGGCCAACCAGACGGTTTCGGATGTGAGTCAGGTCGACTACTACATCGTCGACAACCCCGGCATGGCCTCCGAGTTGGTGGTCCTGATAAGGGCCGGCGACGAGATCTACGGTGTCATAGACGTGGACTCCATGGAGCCGAACGCTTTCACGCCAGAGGATGAAGCGGCGATAGCCCAGGTTGCCGACAAGTTGGCTGAACAGCTCGCTGCCGAGCGCCGCTGAGGTTCGAAGGCTCTGGAGCCCCGAGTAATCAAGGCTCGCAACAGCGGGCCTTTCACATTGGATGGGACCCGCACCTTCCTCATTGGTCGGGATCAGGTGGCCGTGGTTGATCCGGGCCCGGATGTCGAAACGCACATCCGGGCCCTTTCTCTTGCCCTGGGGTCGGCCCGGGAGATAAGGATTCTCCTGACACATGGCCACAGTGACCACGCCGGTGCTGCCTGCGGCTTAGCCCAACAGACCGGTGCATCCCTTTTTGCCCCCCCCTCGTACCAACCCCCGGAAGGGTTTGACCCAACCGTCGAAACTCTAACCGAGGGAGCCCGGGTTCCCACGGACGAAGGCGATCTGGTTGCTCTGAGCGTTCCCGGACATACACGGGATCACTTGGCATTCCACTGGGTGGAAGCCGGGGTCCTGTTCGTTGGGGATCTGGTCTTGGGCAGAGGAGATACCACCTGGATCGGTGAATACCCTGGCTGTGTGAAAGACTACCTGAACTCTCTCGACAAGGTTGAATCCCTGGGGGTCTCCATTCTCTTCCCGAGCCACGGCCCGCCCATTTCCTCTCCGTCCAAAACCCTGGGACGTTATCGACGGCACCGGCTAGAGCGACTGGATGAAGTGCGGGCTGCCCGCCAGGACCACCCTGAAGCGGACTCCCTGGAGCTGGCAGGGATGATCTACGGGAGCGAGATCCCGTCGAAGTTGGTGAAAGCCGCCAAAGCCAGCGTGGATGTGGCCTTGTTCCATCTGGATCAACAAGAGGTCCGAGGCTAACCGCCCCTTGGCGAAGGGAGGCGCCAACCCGGGTCGGCTCCCTGGGAAGTCTCTTCATGCTGGTTGCTCCTCCCGAGGGCCCCATGGTATCCTCAGCCATCGAATCTCCAGGAGTGAACCTCAAGCCCTCATAAACCCAGGCTGAACTTGGTGAACACCCTTCCGCCGGCCGTCCTTCCCGAGCTTATCGAAGCGGTGGGACCGGACTGGGTCATCAGTGACCCGGACCGCCTCCTGGTTTATGAGGCCGATGCACAGACGGCTCATCGCCTGGCACCCCAGGCGGTGGTCCTTCCCTCAGACACTCAGGAGGTGTCCCGAGTGGCCCGGGTCCTCCACGTACACGGGGTCCCCATGGTTCCAAGGGGAGCCGGCACCGGACTTTCCGGAGGGGCCCTGGCGATGGAGGGGGGGGTAGTCGTCGGCACATCTAGAATGAACCGGATCCTGGAAGTGGACCCGGAAAACCGGAGGGCGTTGGTTCAGTGCGGCGTTCTGAACTCAGACCTCTCCGCTGCTGCGGCCCCCTTCGGTCTCCACTACGCTCCGGACCCATCCTCACAAACCGCCTGCACCATCGGCGGGAACGTAGCGGAGAACTCGGGTGGCCCTCACTGTCTGAAGTACGGGGTCACCAGTCGGTACATCACCGGTCTTCGAGTGGTCCTTCCCCACGGGGATGCGGTGTGGCTTGGAGGCCAGGGCCGGGAGGCTTCCGGATTCGATCTCGTTGGCCTTTTCGTGGGTTCCGAGGGTTGTTTTGGATTGGCCACTGAGGTGGAGGTGGCCCTGGTCCCCGTCCCCGAGGCAACCAAGACGCTCCTGGCCATCTTCGAAACCCTCGGAGATGCAGGTCGTGCGGTGACGGCCATCATTTCTGCCGGCCTCCTTCCGGCGGCCCTGGAGATTGTGGACCGGAACACCATCAAGGCGGTGGAGGCTAGCATCTTCGCGGCTGGATATCCTACCGATGCCGGAGCGGCTTTGGTTGTGGAATTCGATGGGATCGAGGCAGGCTTGGAGTTGGAGGCGGAAGAGACCGTGCGATGTTGTGAGGAGGCGGGAGCCCGGGAGGTCCGTCGGGCCGAGAGTGGAGAAGAGCGACTGGCTCTTTGGAAGGGGAGGAAGAAGGCCTTCGGTGCCATGGGTCGGTTGGCCCCTGATCTTCTGGTCCAAGACGCCACGGTCCCGCGAACCCGTCTACCGGAGGTCCTCTCCAGCATCTCGGAGATCGCAGACCGTTACGCCCTCCAGGTTGCCAATGTTTTTCATGCCGGGGATGGAAACCTCCACCCGAACCTCGTCTTTGACCGACGAGACCGGGAGGAAACCCGAAGGGTGGAAGAGGCCTCCAAGGAGATTATGCGAGTGTGTGTGGAGGCGGGCGGAACCATTACGGGGGAGCACGGAGTCGGGGCCGACAAGCGGAAGTACATGCCCCTGGTGTTCTCCACTCAGGAGCTGGAGGTCCTCAGGGAAGTGAAGCGGGTTTTCGATCCCGCAGGTTTGTGCAATCCAGGTAAGGTGTTGCCTGAACCGGGGGTTGAATCGTGACCCGGGTCGTCCGCTCTCTCCTGGAGACTATTGTTGCCCCCGAGGCCCTGGTGCCCGAAAGGGAGACGGGGTGGTGGCGGACCGGAAAAGGGGAGGAAAACCTCCCGGCGGCAGTAGTTGCCCCTTCCACGGAAGAGGAATTCGCGCGGGTCCTGGCCCGCGCCACCGAGGAAGGCTGGCGGGTACTTCCCGCAGGACTGGGTACGTGGTTGGAGGGAGGGGGGCCTTCGAGTGTGGTCTTGGTGCTGAGCACCGGGAGAATGCAGGAGGTTTACGAATACGAGCCTGCGGACCTGACCTTCACTGCCGGCGCGGGCCTTTCTCTCGCCGCCCTTGGAGAGGTCACCGAACCCCACGGGCAGTGGCTTCCGCTGGATCCGCCGGGGGGTTTCGAAGGATCGCTGGGGGCCACCGTTGCACTGGGAACGGGGGGACCCCTGCGACACCTGTATGGAACACCCAGGGACCATGTCCTGGGCCTCACTCTGGTTTCTGGGGACGGTAGGATTCTCCGTTGGGGTGGCAGGGTGGTGAAGAACGTAGCCGGCTTCGACATGACCCGATTGAGCATAGGGAGTTGGGGTTCTTTGGGGGTAGTAACCTCGGTCTCGGCTCGCCTGTTTCCCATTCCCGAGGCGGATCTGACCCTGGCCATCCGGGGACGGGACGTCTCGACCCTACTCCCGCCCGCCCGAGCTATGGCTCTCTCTTCCCTGCCCTTGGCGGCGGTAGAACTCGTGGATCCCCTCCAGATGGGAAACCACGGGTCGGCGGCAGTTGGCGGGGAGACAGCCAAGCCCGGGTTGGTACTCCGACTGATGGGGTCCCGGGCGCAGGTGGCCGAAATGGAGGCCAGGATTCTGTCTGATCTCTCCCACGAGATGGGAACTCTGGAGAGACTGGCTGGGGAAGAGAGTCGGGCTTTTCACAGAACCTTGGGTGCTTGGGAGAAAGGAGCGGAGCTGGGTGCCCGGCTGAGTCTACTTCCCTCTGAGATGTCCACTCTGCTCGAGGAAGTAAGGGAGCTGAGATCCTTGGGATCGAGGGCGGAGGGGGCGAAACCCTTCCGTCTGAGCCTTTCGGCCCATGTAGGGACCGGGATCCTCCGTGTGGCGGTGTCGGGGCTGCCGGAGGGTGAAGGCGCTCTGGGTCCTTGGATCACCAGTCTCCAGGGGCTACGAGATCGGTTGGAGGAGAAGGGGGGAAGCCTGACTCTGGATTCCGGGCCCGCCTCTCTCGTGAGAGAAGTGGGTGCCTGGGGTGGCCTGGGTGGGGAGAAGGAGCTCATGGTGGGCCTGAAAGCCCAGCTCGATCCCAAAGGTATCCTCGCACCGGGACGACTGGGCCTCGGATGACCGGGTCAACGTCTGGCGCGCAGAGAGGGAGCGCCTCCCTGGGAGGCGACCCGGAGGTGATTCGAGTTCTTCGGCCTTCCGACGGATCCCTGGTAGGGGAGCTGGCGGTAACTCCCGTCCATCGGGTTCCCCAGCGGGTGGCCCGAACCCGGGTGGTCCAGGAGGGATGGGCATCCCTCTCGGCGAGAGATAGGCAAAGGCGGCTTCGGGGGCTTCTGACCGCCATCGGCGGGCGAACCCAGGAGATCGAGGACACCATTGTCGCGGAGACGGGAAAACCCCGAATCGAAGCGACCATCGAAGTCACGACGGTGGTGGAGCATCTCCGCTACCATCTGAAACACGCCTCTGCCCTCTTTAGAACCCAGCGGGTCTCCACGGGATGGATGGTCTGGAAAACGGCCTTCATCCAGCGGGAGCCCCTGGGGGTGGTGGGCGTCATCTCCCCCTGGAACTACCCCTTCATCCTGGCCATGAATCCCACCATGACCGCCCTCTTCGGCGGGAATGGTGTTGTGCTGAAGCCATCGGAGTTCACTCCCTACTCGGGGCTGTTGGTGGAGGAGCTGGTTCGGGATGCGGGCCTGCCGGAGGGGTTGGTCCAGGTAGTGATCGGGGGCGGAGCAACCGGGGAAGCTCTGGTTCGATCGGGTGTGGACAAGGTGTTCTTCACCGGCGGCTCCCACACGGGGCGTTCGGTACTGGCTGCGGCTGCCGAGTCCCTGACTCCGGTGGTGCTGGAGTTGGGGGGAAAGGACCCCGCCATCGTTCTGGAGGATGCGGATCTGGAACGTGCTGCCCGTGGGATCGTATGGGGTGGCCTCTTGAACGCAGGGCAGACCTGCATTTCAATTGAGCGGGTTTATGTGGTGGAAGAGGTGTTTGATGCCTTTCTCCGGGAGGTTCTGACCCAGGTCCGGAAGCTGAGAACCGGGTCCACGAACGGTGTAGAGGTGGGCCCTATGACCACGCCGGCCCAACTCAGGTGGGTGGAGGACCAGTTGGCCGAAGCAGTGGAGGGCGGCGCAACGGTGGTCACGGGCGGAAACCGTACCGACCCGGCCTCCAACGTCCTGGAACCCACGATCCTGACAAACTTGGACCCGGACTCCGGGATTCTTCGGAGAGAGACCTTCGGACCGGTTCTTCCGGTGATCCAGGTGAAAGACGGTGAGGAGGCGGTGGAAAAAGCCAATGGGATACCCCTCGGGCTCTCAGCCAGTGTTTGGACCAAGGACCGATCCAGGGGAATCTCTCTGGCCCAGCGTCTTCGCGTCGGCGCTGTGTGCATTAACGATGCTCTGGTTCATTTCGGTGTTCCGAGCCTCCCCTTCGGGGGGGTTGGGGAGAGCGGTTTTGGCCGTAGCAACGGCGAAGAGGGATTAAAGGAGATGACCCGGACCCGAAGCGTTCTCGTGGATCGGCTGGGTCTGAAGCGGGAACCCTGGTGGTTTCCCTATTCCCGAGGCACCGAAAGAATGCTCAAGGGCGCCCTCCTCTATCGCTTGAAGGGAGGGGTCAGAGGCTTTTTGGCCGGAGCGACTCACGTGTTGAGGAAGAGGAGGAAATGAGGACGAGGGGAGGGGGGAAATGACCCATCTTCTTCGGGAGTTGAAGAAGCAGGAAGAGAAGCTCTTCAACTGTGTGCATTGTGGCTTCTGTCTACCTGCCTGTCCGACCTATACACGATTGGGGGACGAGGCGGATTCCCCCAGGGGCCGCCTACACTTCATGCGGGCGGTGGTGGAAGGGAGAATCGAGCCGGACTCTCCCGCGCTCAACCGTCACCTCGACCGATGTCTCGGCTGCAGGGCGTGCGAGTCCGTCTGTCCGTCTGGGGTTGAATACGGCCGCCTCTTGGAGGGTGCCCGGGAGGTCACTGCCAAAGCGGTTACCCCGACTCTCCTGTCCAGGCTGCTACCCAGAGTCATGGCGAGTCCGACGCTCCTACCTCCCATCATGTTTGCGGCCAGAGCACTGAGATCTACGGGTTTTCCTGGTGTGGCGGCTCAGAGGCTGTCGAAGGAAGGGCTTCTCGGGCGGGCTCGTTTGGGGATGGGAATGATCGCCGCGACGGCACCTCCCGAGATGTTGAATGGAGGATGCACTGGGCCCCAGCGACCTGACGGTGCGCGAGGTGCCCAAGCATCTGAACTCCTGGGAGGCAACGCCCGGACAGGGATGCTGAAAGGGTGTGTCCAGGATGGTCTCCTGGGGCGAGTGAACCGGGCCACCGCGAGGGTATTCGAGGCGAACGGCTTCCAGGTTGTGGAGGTTGCCGGCCAGGGGTGCTGCGGAGCTATCCATTCCCACACCGGGGACCTGGAGGGGGCCCGGGAACTGGCCCGCAGAGAGATTCGGGCCTTCGAAGCCACGGACCTGGAGTTCATCGCTGTCAACGCTGCTGGGTGCGGTGCCGCCATGAAGGAGTACCCTCATCTCCTGGCCGACGATTCTGAATACGAAGGGCGGGCCCGGGCACTGGCCTCCCGGGTCCGAGATGTTTCCGAACTCCTGGGGAGACAAGGCCTCGTCCAAGGGGGACAGCTTCCACTGAAAGTTACCTACGATGCCCCCTGCCACCTTCTCCACGCCCAGAGAATCTCAGGGGAGCCGCTCACCCTCCTGAGGTCCATACCTGGGTTGGAGTTGGTTCCTTTGACGGGACATGACGAGTGCTGCGGGGGAGCTGGGATCTACGGAATCACTCACCCTGAGCTGGGTGGACGGATCAGCCAGGACAAGATCCAGGCCATTGTGGATACAGGAGCCCAGGTAGTGGTCACGGGGAACCCGGGGTGCATGATGCAGATCGGAGCCGGGCTGAAAATGACTGGGGTACGGGTGGATGTGGCCCATCCAATCGAACTCCTGGATGAGAGCTACCGAAGAGGGGGGCTGTATTCATGACGGAGTTGGGAGAGTTGATTTTGGCGGTGGCAGAGGAAGAAAAGGAGTTCATGATCTCCTTCCTCATGGAGCTGGCATCCATGGAGTCCCCGAGTGACGTACCTGAAGCCCAGCTGCCGGTCCAGGGGTACCTGACTGCGGCCTTGGAGGAGTTGGGATTCGAGGTCCAGAAGACTCCGGGCCATCAGACCGGTGGGCACTTGCTGGCCAAGCCAAAGGATCTGGACCCGGACCGGGCGTCCCAGCTCCTCCTGGGCCACTGCGACACCGTTTGGAAGCTGGGGACGCTGGAGAGCATGCCGGTGGAACTGGACGGAAATCGCCTGAGGGGTCCTGGCGTCTTCGACATGAAAGCCGGCCTGACTCAGATGGTCGTTGCTCTGAGAATCCTTCGAAAGCTGGGATTGGAGCCTGGGGTGACGCCTGTGATCCTCATCAACTCTGACGAGGAGATCGGGAGCCCCGAGTCGTTGCCGGCAATTCGCAAGGCGGCCCAGGAGGTGATCCGAGCCTTCGTTCCCGAACCGGGAATGGGGCTGGAGGGGAAGCTGAAAACGGTACGAAAGGGCTGGGGTCGGTTCCACCTCAACGTGACGGGAAGAGCGGCGCATGCAGGTCTCGATCCCGAGGGTGGGGCCAGCGCCATTTTGGAGCTGTCTCACCTGGTTCAGGCCCTTCACGCGATGACGGATCTGGATCGGGGGCTCACTGTGAACGTTGGAGTTATCTCTGGTGGCACCCGCTCCAACGTCATCGCTCCTAACGCCACCGGGGAAGTGGACGTTCGAGTTCTTTCCAGCGAAGACGGGGAAGAAATCGAGGAGCGGATCCGGGGCCTGACAACGACGGTTCCTGGGACCTTCCTGGAAATCGAGGGAGGGTTGGAGGTTCCGCCCCTGGAGGGAACCCCCCGAAATCGTGCCCTCTGGGAAGAGGCTGTTGCGGCTGGCCGGGAATTGGGCCTGGAGCTGGAAGAGGATGTCGCCGGGGGTGGCTCGGATGGCAACACTACCAGCCAATTCACGGCGACTCTGGATGGAATCGGGGCGGTGGGAGATGGGGCCCACGCACCCCATGAGTTTCTCTTCGTGGACAAGCAGGTGGAGCGGTGCGCCCTTTTGGCTCGGCTTCTTCTCTTGGCCCCCTGACCGAGTCAACCAACCCTTATGCAAAGTGACCTGACCCTACGTCCCTTCACTTCAGTCGAGGAGTACCAGGCCTGCACAGAGTTGCAGGATGAGGTCTGGGGTCCTGGCTTCTCCGAGAAAGTGTCGGCGGCCATCATGATGGTGGCAAATCGTCTTGGGGGACTGGCTGCCGGAGCCTTCGACGAGTATGGAAATCTCCAGGGATTTGTTTTCGGTCTCACCGGGGTAATGGACGGGGATTTGGTTCACTGGTCGGACATGCTGGCCGTTCGTAGTGAGGGAAGGGACAGGGGCCTTGGGACCCGGCTCAAGCGATACCAGCGGGAGGTTCTCCTAGAGCGCGGCGTCCGAGAGATGCGCTGGACCTTCGACCCGTTACAGGGCCGGAATGCCTACGTGAACTTCTCCAAGCTTGGCATCGTGTGCCGGGAGTACGTGGAGAACATGTATGGGGAGACCGATTCCCCACTCCACAGGGGGGTCGGCACGGATCGGCTGATAGCCATGTGGGAGTTAAACTCGAAGCGGGTGGAATCTAGGTTGGCACAACAGGGGAACGATCTCTCCTTGAATACATTGTCCCACGTGCCCCAGGTCCTCCCGGTTCTCGGGGGCACGCCATTCCCGTCTCCAGGGGCGACGATTCTGGGGCTTGATGATCCAGCCCTTCTCCTGGCCGTCCCACGTGTGGTAGACGCGATGATGGAAGGTGACCTAGCCCTGGCGATCCGGTGGCGGGAGGCCACTCGGCAGGTTTTTATCCACTACTTGTCCAGAGGGTATGAGGTCCGGGAGTTCTTCCGGGGTGAAGAGGTATCCTCCTACCTCCTGGTGGGTCCGGTCGGGCTAGAAGAGAGCCTCGCGGGAGGAACCACACCATGAAGATTAGGAACGTGGAGTTGAGGGAGATCCACCTTCGGCTTCGGGAACGTTTCGAAATCAGTACCGGGGGTTGGGACGAGCGGCGAATCCTGCTTCTTCGGATGGAGAGCGAGGATGGGGAGGCCTGGTCGGAGTGCGTAGCCGCCGAGGCGCCCAAC
Organism: Gemmatimonadota bacterium; assembly: GCA_039656355.1. Classification (GTDB taxonomy): domain Bacteria; phylum Gemmatimonadota; class Gemmatimonadetes; order Longimicrobiales; family Gaopeijiaceae; genus JABDNZ01. The sequence continues at coordinate 10,321 of JBDHMC010000004.1, forward strand.
TACTCGTACGAAACACCCGAAACGGCCTGGCATATTCTTACCGAGTACGTGTTGCCAGCCGTCGTTGGGCATGTCTTCGAAGGCCCTGGAGCTATTCTGGAACCGGTTTCCTGGATCCGGGGCCACCCCATGGCCCTGGCCTCGGTTGAGATGGGTGCGTGGGCCTTGGAGGCGGTGAGGAAGAAGGTCTCCTTGGCAACTCTCATGGGAGGAAGCCGATCGAACGTTCCTGTGGGGGTGAGCATAGGTCTTCAGGGGACCGACGACGAGCTACTGAAGCAGGTAGAAGAACGTCTGGATCAGGGGTACAAGAAGATCAAGTTGAAGATCAAGCCCGGGCGTGATGTGGCCATGCTCCGGAAGGTTCGAGATGCATACCCCCACGCGCCTCTCATGGCAGACGCAAACTCCTCCTACACGCTTGCAGACATAGGTGTCCTGAGAGAATTGGATGGTCTGGACCTCATGATGGTGGAGCAGCCCCTTGGTTCCGAGGACCTCAGGGATCACGCGCTTCTCCAATCTCAGATGGAAACCCCGATCTGTCTGGACGAGTCCATTCGAGGTCCTGGAGACACCCTCCTTGCCCTGGAGCTGGGGAGCGGACGGATCATTAACATCAAGCCGGGCCGGGTGGGTGGTTTCACCTCATCCCGGAGAATCCACGATATCTGTATCGAGAAGGCCGTGCCCGTCTGGTGTGGTGGGATGTTGGAGGCGGGGATTGGGAGGGCCTATAACCTGGCCTTGGCCTCTCTGCCCAACTTCGTCCTTCCCGGGGACATCTCGGAAAGCCGGCGTTACTGGGCGGAGGACATCGTCGAGCCGGAGTTTGTGATGGAGGATGGGATGATGCCCGTACCCACCGGACCAGGGCTCGGGGTGACTGTTCGGAGAGATAGGGTGGAAAGTCTCACCGCCCGGCGGTGGGAAACGCAGGCCTGACGAACGGGGACCTTTGGGATTCGCCCAGATCTCCGGTTCCTTCACGGGACTCCACTCGGCAGGAAGGCGACTGGACCCGAGACCGCTTGGCCGGGAGTCCCAACATCCTCACCAAAACCCGCTTGACCCCTTTGGCGAGGGCGCCCTCTACCTCCCCCTCCCCTGCCACAACCGGAGCCAGATCCCCCTGGAGCCATCGCTGCAATTCCTCGAGGTCACTTAGGGAGAGGGTCTCCAGCTCCACGGCGGCTATGTAGTAATATCGACCGGGTTCTCCGGGGCGGAGGGGAATATTCAGGGTGAGTTGAAGAGCGTTTTGGGCCTCCTCCAGGGTGTTTACCTCCACCTCAGCGCCGGCCCTCTCGTTGGTCTGGACTCGGTACCTGCGGGTGGGTGGATCGAAAAGAACACTAGCCCTCCAGTCGTACTGATCCTTTTGGTTATCGAAGAAGCCGTGTTTCCAGAGCTGAACCCTGAGCCTAATTCTGAGGGGCAATCCGGAGAGAACAGCCTCTACGAGGGACGGGTCGGAAAAAAGATCGACGATCCCCACCATTGTCTCGCACGTCTCTGGCAGGATATCGAAACGTAAGGGTTTCCACTCCTGAGCTTCCAGACTAGTGACCGGAACGCTCAGGAGGATCAGGAAGAGAAATGAAATTGCCGGGATTCTCACCAAAGGTCGGTTAGAATCGCCGGCTGAGGCGGATAAAGAAGTTCCCGTCCCGGTCTCCGTTTTCGTCCTCGTTGAGGGGGTATGCGAAATAGAGGCCCAGATCCCCAAAGAAGAGACCCACACCTATGTCCACGAGAGTATCCGTATCGCTACCGTTTACGTTCCAGGCCCGCCCCGCATCGAAGAAGGCGGTCCAGTTGGGGGAGAAGTCGATGTTGGGATACCAGTTCCAGTCACCCTCCCAAGGGTCCTCCTCCTCGTCCCACCCGAAGCCCCAGTCCATGAAAAGGTTCCCTCGGAATTCCGCCTGAAAGAGGGCGAACCTGTCACAGCCATAGGACGAGAACCCCTTGGCTTGGAGGATTCCTTGGTTGGTGACATGGTCAAAGGACCCTGTCACGTCCCTGGCCCCACAATCCTGCGTGAACAGGCGGTGGCCGGGTAACGATCCGACTCCGCCAAGAGAATGCTGGAATTGGGGAGGAAGGGGGACACCGTTCAGAGCCCCTCCCATGACCCCCCTGAGGTTGAGGGCCGCGCCTGGGTTGATTCGAAAAAAGCCCCGGATGTCCAGGAAACCGGTGAAGAAATCGGTATCGAATTCCTGCGGATCGATGGTCTCCGGGGGACCCTCCGCCACCACCAGGTAGGCCGGAATGAACAGTTCGCCCCCAAAACCTCTTCGGGCACTGGCCTGGAGGAGCCAACCGTCGGAGGGATCACTCTGATCATTCCTGGTGTCCACTGTGATGCTTCCCTCGACGAACCGGGCACTTCCCTCCGCGACCAGAGGCTGCTCCCGCCAGGATTCACCGTTTTTGGTGACAGACCAGGGGTTTACAACCGGCATGAAGTCATGATCCTCCTGGAAGTATTCGGCCTTGAACTGCAACGGAGTGTAGGGAAGCCGGAACTGGGCATAGGCACTCCAGCCTGATCGTTCGTAGTAATCCCGGTAGTCCTTGTGGAGGATGAAGGTGGTGAGGGAGGCCTCGAGGTTCGTGATGCCCCAATCTTCGATGGGGTCCACGGTAGAGAAGAACGTGCCGCCGATGGCGATGTTTTTTCTACCGCCCAGAGCCTGTTCAGCCCGAATAGCATATCCGAAATCGTCCTCGTCCAGGTCGAACCCCATCTCGGTCCGCCAGATCCCGAAGACGTCCAGACGCAGGGGATTGGCGCCGGCGGTCCGGAAGGATGGACCGAACATGACGGGAAGCCCTTCGGTCCGGTTGTAATTCTGGCCTGATTTGACAATCAAGCGGGCGTTTCCCCAGGGAAATTCTGAGCCGATCCCCTCCCGATCCTCTCGCCTTCCCGCTGACGCGATTTGGTCCCCACGCTGAACGTAGCGGAGGGGTTCTTCGAAGATTCTTAGGTTCCCTCCGATCGTCGCGAGGTCCTCACCGAAGATCCGGCCACCCACCACCAGGACATCTCCAGTGACGACCCCACCTGCCTCAAAAATCAGGTCTCCGTTCACCACAACCAGATCCCCGTCAACTTCTCCGGCTATGGTGAAGGGCCCTCCGAGGGCGGCCACGTCTCCCTGTACGACCCTTGTTGAGGGGATCCGGGTCCGGGCGGTGAAGTGGATGGTCGACGGATCATTGAAGAAGTTGATGACGTCTTCCTCCACCCATCGAGGGAGGTCGGCTTCTTCGATCCTTGGTTCCTGCCCCGAAAGGGGGGATCCGGCCACCCAGAGGATCCCTGCCATGAATACCAGGCCCTTCTTCATCGTCTTCTCCCTGGTGAGGGAACTGGTTTCTTCTGCAGGGTCTTAAAGCACAGCCCGTACCAAACTTTCAGATTATGAGTATCTATCGGTCTGACTGAGAGTTGCACGTCCTTCACCTTCCGCATGGGGGGTGGGGGCGGTGATTCCAATATGATACCGAGTGTCGCAATATGACACGCATGGGAGCCGAGGACACCTGGTCTACTTCTGGTCTCCCTCGTCAGTCCTCAGGCCCAACCGCTTGCTACGTCTGTAGAGGTTCGGCCGATCCGTCTGAAGCCGACGGCCGGCTTCGGCCATGTTTCCTTTTGCTCCGTCCAGTGCCCCTTGGATCAAGACCCTCTCATAGTCGTCCAACCGGTCCCGGAGAGGCCGTGTATCTCCCTCTTGGTAGGTCGGGGTGGCGGCCGGGCCAAGAGGCGCTACCGGGAGGAGCTGGATCACCTCCTCGGGCCCCACCGGGCTGCCCGTGCTGAGGATCGCGATTCGCTCCAGGATATTCATCAATTCCCTGACGTTGCCTGGCCAGGAGTATCGACCCAGGGCCTCCATGGCCTTGGGAGTGAGATGGGGTGTGGGGAGCCCATGGCGTTTCCGGAGGCGCTGGAGGGTGTGGGCCACCAACAGAGGGAGATCCTCCATTCGGTCTTGAAGGGGGGGCAGGTGGATGGGCACCACCTCCAGCCGGAACAGGAGGTCTTGCCGGAAGGTCCCGTCCTCGACCTGGGCCCGGAGGTCATGATTGGTGGCCGCCAATACCCGGACATCCGCCTCGATGGTCTTCCCTCCTCCCACGCGCTCCACCACTCCGGTCTCAACAGCCCGGAGCAGCTTGGCTTGGGCCTCCGGGCCCAGGTCTCCCACTTCGTCCAGAAAGAGGGTGCCCCTGTGGGCCATCTCGAAGCGGCCCCGCCGACGCTCTGTCGCTCCTGTGAAAGCACCCCTTTCGTGGCCGAACATCTCGCTTTCTACAAGGTCCCTGGGAATCGCTGCGCTGTTCACCCTGACGAAGGGTCGGCCACGACGAGCGGAGAGACCGTGAATCGCGCTTGCGACCAACTCCTTCCCGGTACCGCTAGCTCCGGTGATGAGTACTCGGGCGTCAGTGGGAGCGACCCGCTGGACCAGTTCTCGGACACGGTTGATGGCCGGGGAGCGGCCCACCAACTCGGCTTCGGGGCCCAACTCCTCCTGAAGGGCACGTGAGAGGTCCCGGGCTCGGCTGACCTCCAGGGCCCCTTGAACGGTAAGGAGTACAGCTTCGGGAGTGAGGGGCTTTTCGATGAAATGGAAAGCCCCCAGGCGAGTGGCCTGAACGGCGTCCCCCAGGGTGGCCTTTCCGCTCATCATCACCACCGGAGTGCCAGGGGCCAGGTCTCCGATTTCCGGAAGAGCTTCCAGGCCCGACATCCCAGGCAACATGAGGTCCAGGAGGATTGCTTCGGGAGCCTCCCTTTTTACTTCTTCGATCCCCGCCTCGGCGGAGTCAGCTTCCCGAATGGTGTATCCCTCCTCTTCGAGAAGGGCGCGCAACATCCTCCGCAGGTTTCCCTCGTCGTCGATGATGAGGATGTCCATACAAGTTTCTCCTGGGAGCGGGGTTTTTCCCGCTTCGGCTTCGGGGTCGGAGGGGACTAACTCAAAGTGGGAAGCTCTACCAGGAATACGGCCCCGCCTTTGGGGTTGTTTCGGCCTTCCACACGCCCCTGATGGGCAGCGATGGTCTGTCTGACCATGGGAAGACCCAGCCCCGTTCCACGGCTCTTGGTAGTGAAGTCAGGGTCCCAGATCTCCTCGAGGTGGTCCGATGGAAGCCCGGGGCCGGTGTCGTGGATTTCCACCTTCACGAATCCCTCCTCCCACCAGGCACGCACCCCAACCTTTCCATTCTCTCCGGCGGCATCGATAGCGTTCAGGAGGAGGTTTCTGAAACATCTGAGGAGAGCCTCATAGTGGCCAGTGACCAGGGGGAGACCGGTGGAAGGTACGAAGCTGAGGGCTGAGCCCACCCCCTCGTGCTGTTGAACCAGGAGTTGGAGGAGTTCGGTCAGGTCCACTTCAGATGGAGGCCCCTCCGGCATCTTGCCAAACTGGGAGAATGTTCGGGCCATTTCGTCCAAGCGGGTGATCTCCTCCAGAAGGACGGCCCCCGCCTCCTGAGCTGCGTCGGTCTCAATTCGGCTCACGTTGGTGGCGGCCAGACGCATGGGTGTCAGGGGGTTCTTTAGCTCGTGGGCGACTCCACGGGCCATCTCCGTCCAGCTCCGAAGCTTCGCAGCCTGAATGGCCTCTCGCCGTCCTTCCTCCAGGTCCTTCGCCATGGTCCGAAGGGCGTCCCGGAGGAGGGCGAACTCCTGGACCCCTCGTGATTCGGAGGGGCCGGGCGTCGGGAGGGACTCGTCATTCCCAATCAATTCGGTCCATCCCACCAGGTCTTTGATGGGGCGGGAAAATCCCCGGGACAACTGGCGGGCGACCCAGAAGGACAATCCGCCAATGAAAACGGCCAGGACCAGAGCCAGAAGGGGGAGAAGGGTCAAGATCCGGTCGGCGATCAACTCGAAGAACCGTGAATTTCGAAGACTGTTTGAAAGGTGATCCTGGTGGGCCTGGGCAGCTGCCGCGACCGCCGTGTCTGCAATCTCGGCCTCGGCCACCGCGTCGAAGAGGACCTGGCCCGACTCGGCGAGGGAGCTCCAAGGTCCGGCGGTGCCGGTAAGGTCGACCGCTTGCCGAGCCGCAAAAGTGCCTGCCAGAAGAAGAAGGGCAGCAGGGACCAGCCCCACACCCAAGAGGGCCAGGAGGATTCTCCGCTGGAAGCTCTTGATCTTGAACATGATAAGGGCAGAAGGTAGGGTGCCCTGGGAGAGGCCGTCAAAGGGGGGATGCGGCCCGGAGACAGGCAGGGCAGAACCTCCATCGTGAGCGAAGCTGGATTCCACATGAACATGACCTGAGGCGGGGGCGGCCGCACCACGGACACCCCTGACTACCAAGGGGAACCTCTCCACCACAGTCCTTGCACGGGACGGAGGCGCCGCCGTCTCCCTGGATCACCCGGCCCACTTCGTGGGGAGAGGTGACCCCCTCCGCCACCTTCCGGAGAGCATCCTCTTTCATAGATACCATTCCGCCCTCGAGGGCCAATTGCCGAAGGGTCCCAAGGGAGCCTCCGTTCGCTACGGCCTCCCTTAGGCCATCGGTCATGGCCAGGACCTGAAAGATCCCCGTCCGACCCCGATAGCCATCAGGGCATTCGCCGCAGCCCTTCCCTTTTCTTCCCCCGCACCTGGGGCAGAGGCGACGCACTAACCTCTGCGCCACCACCCCTGCCAAGCCTCCAGCCAGGAGGTATGGCGGAACCCCCATGTTCAGGAGGCGGGTAATGGCTCCCGGTGCGTCGACTGTGTGGATAGTGGAAAGAACGAGGTGGCCGGTGACGGCAGCGGCCATGGCAATCTCGGCTGTCTCACGGTCCCGGATCTCTCCGACCATGATGATATCCGGATCCTGGCGCAGAACGGACCTCAAGGCGGCGGGAAAAGTGAGCCCGGCCTTGGGATTCACCTGGACCTGGTTCGCTCCTGTGAGGCGGTATTCCACCGGGTCTTCCAGAGTGACCAGGTTCTGGCCCTCCCTGTCCAGCTCTGCCAGGGCGCCGAAGAGTGTACTGCTCTTTCCGCTCCCAGTGGGGCCCGCCGCCAAAACCACCCCCTGCCCGTTTCCCATGAGACTTCGGAGTCGAAGGAGGTCTCGCTGGGTGAGACCTAGGTGGTTCAAGCTGCGGGGAGCCTTCTCTGGATCCAGGATCCGGACAACTGCCTTTTCCCCGCCCTTCACGGGAAGGGAGGAGACCCGTAACGTGAGGGGCGTTTCGCCTCTCTTCAGAGTCATCCCTCCGTCCTGGGGTCGCCGCTTCACCGAGATATCCATTCCAGCCATGATCTTCAGGCGGGAGAGAACGGCATTCAGGCTGCCGGACGGGAGGCCCAACGCGGTCCGGAGAATCCCGTCCAACCGATATCGGATTCGGATCTCGCCTTCGTGCTCCTCGATGTGAATGTCGCTTGCCTCCTCCTCCACTCCCCGGGTGAGGATATGATCCAGCAGCCTCACCACGGGTGCTGAGCGGGCTATCCGCTCCAACTGGTCTACCTCTTCCTCGATATTTCCTTGGCGCCATTTGTCTGGAAGCTCGTCCAGGAGTCCCTGGAACTCCCCACCGTAGGTACGGCCCAGACCGTCCAGGAGAGCGGATGTCGAGACCACCACAGCCTCCACCCGGCGGCCGCTCTGGAATTGGACGTCGTCCAGAACTCCAAGGTCGAGGGGGTCCGCCATGGCCAGGCGGAGAGTCCGAGGGGCGGTGGTGAGGGGGAGGACTTTCCCTTGGCGTGCCAGCTCGGGCCGAACCGATTGAATGGCTCCGAACTCAGGCTCTAGAGGCGGTGGTAGGTAGGAGAGCCCCAACTGGATGGAGAGGCAACGGGCGACGGCCTCCTCGTCCACCCACCCCTTCTGGACCATGAGCGTGCCGATACGGAAGCCGGTACCGGGCTGCTCCGAAAGGGCTCGATCAAGGACCTCCTCCGAAACCGCCCCAGCCTCTACCAGGAGTTGGCCCAGGATCTTCGGTTTTGCATTCACCCGAAGAGGATGGTCCTGGAGAGGGGGCGGAGCCATGGGAAGGAAGGCCGAGTATCAGTGCCTCTGGTCAGGTGCCTTTGATCAGTCGCCTTTGGTCAATTGCCTCTGGTCAGTCGCCTCTGGTCAGGTATCGGAGGATGAGCCCGGGTATGTCCGTGATTCGGGAAATCCCTTCTCCCACCTCTCGGGCACCCGGTCCAAGGAAAAGGCTGAAGGTGGGATTCCGAGTGTGTCCCTGGGTGACGTCCTCGATGTTTCCGTGGTCGCTGGCCAAGACCAGTAGGGTTTGCGGTGGGAGAGACGGAACAACCCCCCCGAGGAAGGCATCCACCCGCTCCAACGCTGCTACGGCGTCTGCCATGGTGCGCTTGTGCCCAGCCGTGTCGGTGGAGTAATGGGCAAAGAAGGTGAGGCCGGCTTGTCCGGTAATCCGGGCCAGAGTGCGACCCGCCTCCGCAGGCGTAATCTCCGGCAGATGAACCAGGCCGAGACGGGTTCGCCAGGCTGTGTTCAGGATCTCACTGGAGAGCGCCTCCCCCCGGGCCAGGTTCTCCTCGTCTCGGGTCAGAATCCCGGCTGCGTGGGCTGCCAGAGCAGGCCCAGCAGGCCTCTTGGTCCATGCCGCGTGGATATGCTGGCTCGGATAAGCGTTGGCGAAAATGCACGAGATGCCCTCTGCCTTGGCTCGGGAGAGGACGTTCCTCTCCGTCAGGAGGGGTCGTAACGGCACCGGCACCCAGGGCCCGAAATGGCGCCCATATCTGGCGGCAGCGTTCTCCCCCGTGAGCAACGCCGTCTGGCCGGTACCGCTCTGAGGGAGGCCTTCCACACCCATGAGGGGGTCCAACGGAATAGAAAGAACGTCGGCATCAAGACCAGTTTTGGTACCCTGATCCAGAAGGGGGATTTGATCGTTGAGTAGGCCTCGGAGGGTTGGAAGTGAGGCGTTGAGGAAGGGGTTGACCTCGGGGTCCGGCGGTCCGACGCCGACGCCGTCCAGGAAGATGAAGAGGACACTTGGCGAGTCAGGCATGAGAGAAGGCAGCTCCGCCGCCGGAGGTCGGACCGTTTCAGAAAACCTGGCCAGCGCCAGGGCCGTTTATCTGGCGGTACGGAGATCCATGGTCACGGTCACCGACAAGTGCCCGATATCGGCCCGTTCCCGCAGGGCGTCTTTAACTCGGGGCTCCATCTTCTTATAGGCCGACTGGACTCCTCCGCGAAGCTCCGTTCGCAGGAGTTTCATGGCGTTGAAGTCGGCTCTGCTGTTTCCCGTATCCTTCTTCACCTCTGCCAGGTCCTCTGGTCTGATTTCGAAGGGCGACATGCCGACATCTTCGGGTCTTCCCGAGTCGAGGTATTGGATCACCACGCTCACGTCTCCCCGAGCATGGTTGTGGTGAAGGTCTCCGATTCCCCGAAAGCGGGCTGCCAATTTTCCCAGCTCTGTTCCCTGTGCAGCCTGTTGATAGGACCCATCCACCAACCGGAAGACCCGTTTCATCCGCTCCGGGTTCGTGGCGTCTGGAGGAGGGGGAGTGGTGTCCAACTCACGGCCCACGGCTTGTCGGTCATCGGAAGGGCGGCCTTTGGACTCTTCGTCCCGGGAACGCTCTCGATCGATGCTCTCGAGGATTCGATCCGGATTGGTCCGAAAGCTCATGGGGTGTCTCCATAGTCAATTCTCATGTTGTCCGGGAAAAGGATAACCCTGGGCCCGGATGGTGGCCAAGGCCCCCCCCTTGTCACCCGGGAACTCCTTGGGGAAGAAATCGTACCCTTGTTCCGTAGGGTCAGTGAGTCCTATATGAGACTAGCTCAATCATGCCAACGACATTCAGCCTGCCCGAAGCACGGAGGGCGGGTACCCATAATCCATGGAGGAAGTCCATGAAGTACGCTGCCGCATTCGCCCTACTCCTCTTCGGCCTGGCCGCCTGTGCGGGCCCCGGCGCCGTTGTTCCCAGCGGGGGCCTCATGTACCAGGTTCCCGAATCACCCTCGGTGGTTTATGTGACCGAGAGCAGCCAAAACATCAACATCGATGCAGGGCCCATGGGGAGCATGGCCATGACGGCTTCCAGTGATGCGACGTTGGCCATGTCGTTCGCGGCCGGGGAGAACGGGGTCCAGGTCACCACCACCTTCCAGGAACTCTCTGCATCCATGACCCAGCCTATGGGGGGGTCGCTTTCCGCCTCTGAATCGGACATTGAAGGGGACTTGGTTTTCACAATCGACCAGAAGGGCAGGGGAACGGTCGTCACGCTCCCCGAGACCAAGGGTTCGGCAGAGCAGCTGGTGAGCCCCATCTCATTCGTTCACGAGTTCTTTCCCCGTTTACCGGGCGGAGCCGTGAATCCGGGAGAAACGTGGACCGACACCATCAACTGGGAAGCATCAACCGCCGATGGAGACGTCTCGTCCAGCTCGGTAATGACGTATACGATGGCTGGAGACACCGTAGTCGATGGCACTACTCTTCTCCATATCACTTATGAGGGTGAGGGAGAAGTGGTTGGGTCTGGGTTTACAGAGGGTATGGAAGTAATCCAGGTATTCTCAGGGGATGTGGTCGGGATGTTCCTTTGGGACCCAGCCAGGGGGCTGATGGTGGCCGGAAAATCCAGCCAGGATATGGATGGAACC
>JBDHMC010000005.1:0-19570 GCA_039656355.1 Gemmatimonadota bacterium
GCCCGGCGGGCTGCCTTCTCGGTACCGAAGCAGGAGGCCCTGGGTTATGACCCCCTGGAGGAGATGGAAAAACTTCGGGCAGAGGTCGTGGGAGCGAACACGGAAGAGGATCTCTTCTATGCGCTGGTTCGCCTCAGCAACGCCCGGAGGGACCGACATCTCTCGCTGGGGTTTGTTGATGGAGGAATTCGACCGGATTTCACAGACGGATTGGAGGCCTGGGACGGTCCGGACCCCTCGAACCCCCTGGAGGCCCCGGTTCGATTCCTTCCCGACTTCGGCTCCGAGGCCGGGGGGTATTTTATTGCGGATGTGGCCGGCGGTGCCCCAGGCACCGATCACCTAGCTGTGGGAGATCAGGTGCTGGCGGTGAATGGCGTCCGGGTTTCCGAGTTGGAGGCGACCCTCACCCCTTACTTCCGCTATTCCAGCATCCCGGGTCTTCGGTGGAAGATTGCTGAGGCCCTCTCCCTGAAAACCGCTCTTTTCCCCCCGTCCTTCCTGGATGAAACCCTGGAGTTGGAGGTGGAGAGTCACGATGGGACTCTCGTAAGTGAATCCCTCCCCTACCTCGACCCTTCAACGCTCGATTGGACCGGGATTTCAGAGCCGACCTACCAGGGTTTCGCCCTGGAATGGAGCACTCCTACCTACGACCTCTATCTACCGCAAGCGGGCCAAAGAGCGTTGATCCTCCAGTGGCATCGGTTCGAGTCTTCCAGCCTTATCCAGGACGTTGATCGTCTTGTCGCCTTCGGAGAGGAGCGGGGGCTCCTGGACTTCGCCATCCTTTTTGATGCCACCCGAAGCGGGGGCGGTTCTCTGGGCGCCTATGCCGTCCAACGGATCCAGCCTAAGCCCTTCAAGACCACCTTCGGTACCCTCCGGTTAAGCGACGTCATCGAGCCCTTCGTCCAGATCAAGCGGGAAGAATACGCAGCCCAGAGAGTCTATGACGGTGGAGGGCCCGAGACCGTGGACGACGGAAGCTGGCTCATGGACTGGGTGGAGCACGACCTTCTTGATGCCCTCACTCGGGGGGATTCGGTGACAACCCCGGTTCCCTTCAAGCTGGCCCATGCGCCGAAGGACTCCGATGGGATCCTCCAACCGACTCCGGTGCACTTCCGCGGCCCTCTGGTGGTGTTTTCCGGACCCAACGGTGGCTCCCACCTGGATCAGTTCATGAGTATCGTGGCCGATAACGACCTGGGCCACATCATGGGGATGCCGGACGGAGGCTACTCCAACACCTGGGAGTGGGAGGAAGTGCTTCACTTCCCCGGTACCTACGAACCGGTGGTGGGCTTCATGTGGTCCATCGGACACACCATCCGGCCCAACGGGGAGGTTCTGGAGGGGAACCCGGCACAGATCCACGAGTGGATCCCGCTGACGGCGGAGAACGCTGACCGGTACTACGATATCCTCATGGGCCAGGCCTGGGCGTACCTGGCAGGAATCGGCTTCCAGGTGAATCCCTCGTGACAGACCAGGACCCGGGGAACCCCGGAGGGGGCAGGAAACCCAAATTCGGCCTGGGGACACGGATCATCATCGGGATGATTCTGGGTGCGACTTTGGGAGCCGTGTTCGGCCAGCAGGCCACCGTCCTGGAGCCTTTGGGGGACCTGTTCATCCGGTTGCTCATGATGGCAGCCATCCCTTTGGTCTTCTTCAACCTCCTGGCGGGACTTACCGCCCTCACGGATCTACGGACCTTCGGTCGCCTGTCCGTGAAGATCGTGAGCTACTACCTGGTCACCACGGCGACGGCCCTCATCCTGGGTCTCACAGCCATGCACCTGGTTCGGCCGGGAGTCGGGATGACCCTCACCGGAGAAGTGGACGAGGCCATCGGGGCCGTTCCAGCAGTTACGGACCTCCTTATCCAGCTGGTACCCACCAACATTTTCCAGGCATTCGCCGAGGGGAACGTGGCCCAACTGGTGGTGGTCGCCGTCTTCCTCGGCATCGCCACTCTTTTTCTTCCTGCGGAACCCCGGGACCTTCTTCGAAGGGGTTACGCGGCGTTGGCCGAGCTCTTTCGGAAAGTAGTGGACGGCATTCTTTGGGTGGCCCCCCTCGGGATCGGCGCCCTCATGGCGGTAACGGTGGGCCGTTACGGTGCAGAACTTTTCGGCCCCATGGCCCGCTTCCTCCTCGGCGTTTGGGGGACCCAATTGTTGATGATGGGGGCCTACATGGTCCTTCTCGTCCTCCTGACCGATCGCCGCCCATGGAGTTTCCTCAAGGGCACCGGCCCCCTCTGGGCCACAACAGTCGCCACCACCTCCAGTCTGGCTTCACTTTCGGTGGCTCTGGAAATGGCTGAGAAGATCAAGCTCCCTCGATCCATCTATTCCTTCACCCTCCCCCTGGGAGCCCAGATCAACAAGGACGGGACCGCCATCATGCTCTCTGCGGTCCTGGTCTTCACGGCTCAGGCCGCGGGTGTCGACTTCACACTGATCCAGATGGTGACAATTCTCCTGGTGGGTCTCCTCCTCTCCGAAGGATCCGGGGGAATCCCAGGAGGGGGGCTGGTCATCGCCCTCATCTTCGTCCAGGCCTTCAACCTTCCGCTGGAGATCGCCGTCATCGTGGGTGGCATTTACCGTTTGGTGGATATGGGGAACACCACCATCAACGTCATGGGGGACATGGTTGGAACGGCCATCGTATCCCACTCCGAGACCCGAAATCTCCCCCAAGACCAAACCGTCTGAACCAGGCTACCCCGACCATGCCCGACGCCCAGGATGTCCCTGAGAGCCTCATGAAGATCTCTGCCGCTAGAAAGCTCTTTCCCGGCGTAGCCGACCAGGTCTATCTGGACGTCTCCTTGAACGGACTCATGCCCATTCCGGCGAGGGACGCAGTTTTGGCTCACCTGGAAAAACGGGTTATGGGGAAGGCGGTGAAAGCGGAGCTCCACGCCCAGGCGGAGCGGGTCCGAGGGCATGTCGCCAGCCTTATCGGCGCCGAGGCGGAGGAGGTGGCGATTACGAAAAACGTCTCGGAGGGGCTGAACCTGTTCACCTCCAGCCTGGAATGGGAACCGGGCGACAACGTCGTCTTCTGCCCCGAGCTGGAACATCCCAACAACGTCTTTCTCTGGTATAACCTCCGGGAAACCAAAGGCGTGGAGATCCGTGAGATTCCCCCTGAGAACGGACACATTCCGGTGAACCGAATGGTGGAGGCCATGGACGACCGAACTCGGTTGACCACGGTCTCTCACGTCACGTTCTCCCCCGGCTTCATCACGGATGTGGCCACGTTGGCCCGTGAGTCTCGGGCCCGTGGTGTGTTGACCCTGGTGGACTCTGCCCAGTCGGTGGGTTCCATCCAAACCGATGTCGAATCCTTGGGGGTGGACGCCATCTCCCTGGGGACACAGAAGGCCCTCCTGGCCTTTTACGGTCTGGGCTTCCTTTACATAAGAAAGGCGTTGGCCGAGTCCATGGTCCCGGTGCACGTCGCCCGGTACGGAATGGACCTGGGCCCCGACGCGCACGAGACCGCCATCGGCGCTGGGGAGATGAACTTCAAACCAGGCGCCCTCCGCTTTGAGCTCTCCAACTACAACTACATCGGGCTTGCGGCCGTGGAGGCATCCCTGGAGTTGATCCACTCCCTCGGGATGGATCGGATCGAACCTCACGTTCGTGGATTGGCCAGCCGCCTGGCCTCCGGCCTCCTGCGGGTGGGACTCCCGGTGGCAGGAGGTGAGCCGGGACCTCACCTCGCTCAGATCGTGGCCGTCGGGGAGAGTGGCGGCGGGCGACACTACAGCGCCGATGACCCGGCCATGAACCTGCTCCACGAGCACCTTACCCAGAACCGTATTCACCTCTCGATCCGTAGGGGTGTGCTTCGGATGTCGGTGGGCCTTTATAACAATGAGGAGGACATCGATAGAGTGGTGGACCTGTGCCGGGAATGGTTGAGCCGGCGGTGATGGGATGATGGCATGAGAATCGTCGGTGGAAAATGGGCCGGGCAGTCCCTGGTATCTCCTGGACCCCGGGTCAGACCCACACAGGAAGCTGTGCGAGTCGCCTGGATCTCTGGGCTGGAGGCCGATCTCGGCAATGCCAGGGTTCTGGATCTGTTCGCCGGAACCGGGGCTCTGGCCCTGGAAGCCTTATCGAGGGGCGCCGCTTCGGCGGATTTCGTAGAGAATGGAGCTCCGGCCCTGCACGCCCTCAAAGCCAACCTGGCCAAGCTTCGGGTGAAAAAGAGAACCCGGCTCTTCAAGAAGGACGCCTTCCTCTTTCTTCAGACACTCGACGCGCCCATGTATGACCTGGTTCTGGCTGATCCTCCCTATACCTCCCGTTGCGGGGAAAGGCTGGCAACCCTCTGGCTGGATCGTCCGTTCAGCCGAATCTTGTCCATCGAACACGCAGCGGAGCGAATCCTCCCCGGAGGGGGGAAGCGTAAAGTCTTCGGAGATTCCGCCGTCACCACGTACCGGATTCCGAAAGAAAAACCCGGACCCTGAGGAACGGCCATGCCCCATCTTACTCTCGAATACACGGTAAACCTTGACGAATGGGCATCCGATCCCGGCCTTCTCCTCACGATGCACCGGATGCTGGAGTCCGTGGCGGGGATCCAGATTGGGAACTGCAAAAGTCGGTGGCGGATGGTGGATGAGTGGGTAGTGGGAGACGGAGAGGGCGAGTCGGCGTTCGTTCATCTGGACCTTCGATTCCTGGAGGGAAGACCCATAAGCGTGAAGCAGGCTGTAGGAGCTGCCGCCTTGGAGCTCCTGCGAACCCACTTCGCTCCAGCCTCCGAGGAGTTGGACCTTCAACTCACGGTGGAGGTTCAGGACATCCGAAAGGCGACCTACTTCAAGGACCCACCCGGGTCCCTGGGGCCGCCCACTCTCTCCCTGGTCTGAGGGAGAGAGGCGGAATGGAATCCTCTGGGGAGAATCAGGGTCTTTCGGAGCTCATCGAGGCCTTTCGGAAAGCCTACCCGGGAGATTCTCCTACCCATCTCTCCCGAGCCCCCGGGCGGGTGAACCTCATTGGAGAGCACACGGATTACAACGGGCTACCCGTCCTTCCCATGGCTCTTCGGCAGGAAATTCAGATTCTTTTTGCCCCCCGGAATGACAGCACAATTCGGGTGGGAAACCGGGAGAGCGATTTCGGGCTCAGGGAGTTCTCCGTCTCAGGCGACATTCCGCCCGATTCCCCCGGGGACTGGGCCAACTACCTGAAGGCCCCGTGCCAGGCCCTCGCCCGCCGGTTCGGTCCACTGAAGGGGTTCGATGCCCTGGTCACATCAACTCTTCCCGTGGCGTCGGGTCTTTCCTCCTCCTCAGCCCTGGTCATTGCCATGGGCCAGGCCCTCCTCGAAGCGAACCAGCTAGAGCTACCACCCCTGGAATTCGCGGAAGAGATGGCCCGGGCGGAACGATACACGGGGACCCAGGGAGGCGGCATGGACCAGGCCATCTCGGTTGGGGCACGGCAGGATCACGCCAGCCGGATCGAGTTCAATCCCCTCCGAATGTTCGAAACCCCCATCCCTCCAAACTGGTGTTTCGTGGTAGCCCACACCCTGGTCCTGGCTGAGAAGTCGGGTCCGGCTCAGGAGGCCTACAATCGCCGAACCCAGGAGTGCCGAGAAGCTCTGGGTGCTATCCGGAGTGTGGTGGAAGGAGGCGCCGATTGGATAAGGGACGGATCGTTTTCCTATCGCCAGCTGCTGGACCAGACCTGCATCCAGGACCTGGTGGATCTCGGCGAGAGACACCTGGAGGGGGTCCTCCAGAAGCGCTTCCGTCATGTCGTAACGGAGGCCACCCGGGTGTATGACGCCGAGCACGCTCTACAACGAGGAGACCGGCTCACCTTCGGCCTGCTCATGAACAGCTCCCACGAAAGCCTCCGGGACGACTACGAGGTGAGTTCCCGGGAGCTGGATCTCCTTGTGGAGTTGGCTCGGGGAGCCGGAGCCGAAGGCGCCCGCCTGACCGGGGCGGGTTTCGGGGGATGCGCGGTAGCCCTCACGGACCCGGATCATCTGTACGGGGTCCTGGCAGCGTTGGCCGACGGTTATTACCGGAAGCGCGACCTTTCCACGCCCCTGGAACAGGTGCTCTTCGTGGCCGAGGCCTCGGAGGGGGCCTCGGTGATGGAGCTCTGATCCCTTATCAGAACCCGAATTTGGGCAAGACCCGGAACACGCCTGCCATGGCGGATCCGGCAAGGGCCAGACAGGCCACTCCCAACCCGATGTTTCCGTAGAGAAGGTACCCGATTCCAAAGAGAGCCCCGTAGACAGCCGCCAGAGCCAGGAACCAGCCCAGGAAACCGGCCGCGACCCCACCCACCTCCGGTCCAGGATCGTCGGGCCCGAGATTCAGAATCCGACGCCAACCCGCTCCGTGGGGACGAATCTTCGTGTAGTAGTTCCGGAGCGTTTCTATGGATGCCGGCGCGGTCAGGAAAGTCACCGTCAGCCAGCCTACGGTTGTCAGAGCGACCCCAATGACCAGCTGTAGAGAGGGGTCCACGGCCGGGAACCCGAGACGGGTATGGACGAACTGGAAGTAGATGGCCACAAGGAAGGAAACCACCATGGCCGCCAACTCACTCCAGGCGTTGATCCTCCACCAAAACCAACGCAGCAGGAACACCAGCCCCGTCCCCGCACCGATCTGAAGAAGGATCTGGAAGGCCTGAAGGGCGTTCTCTAACCATAGGGAAACGACACCGGCCATGATGATGAGGCCTACGGTGGTCAATCTCGCTACGGTCACGTAGTGCTTGTCCGCTTCCCCGTCGTTGATGAAGCGACGATAGAAATCGTCTACCACATAGGACGCTCCCCAATTCAGGTGGGTGCTGATGGTGGACATATAAGCCGCCGCCAAGGAGGCTACCACCATGCCGAGGAGGCCATGGGGCAAGAAGACCAACATGGCCGGATAGGCCAGGTCGTTTCTGACGATGGAGGGGTCCAGGTGGGGAAAAGCAGCCTGAATGGAGGCAAGGCTCGGATAGACCAGCAGGGAGGCCAATCCCACCAGGATCCAAGGCCAGGGCCGGAGAGCATAGTGGGCCAGGTTGAACCAAAGTGTGGCGCCCATGGCCTCCTTTTCGTCCCGAGCCGCCAGCATCCTCTGGGCCACATACCCACCTCCACCCGGCTCCGCCCCGGGGTACCATGTGCTCCACCATTGGACGGCCACGGGCACGATGAACACCGCCGCCGCAGTCCTCCAATCGCTAAAGTCCGGGAGGAAGGAAATTTTGCCCTGAAGTTCGGGGCTGGTGAATAGCCCGGTGAGTCCACCCACTTCGGGTTGGATGAGCGCGAAATAGGCCGCGGCCACCGATCCCACCATGGCGATGACAAAAAGGAGGAGGTCGGTGACCACCACTCCCCAGAGTCCCGAGGTGGCGGAGTAGAGGACAGTCACGGCCCCGGCCAACAACACCACCTCGTACTTCCCCACGCCCAGCAACACTCCGCCGATCTTGATGGCCGCCAGGGTGACGGTGGCCATGATCATCACGTTGAAGAAGACGCCCAGATAAAGGGCTCGAAAACCCCGGAGAAACGCTGCGGGCGCCCCTGAATACCGAAGCTCGTAGAAGGCCATGTCCGTCAGGGTTTCCGACCTCCGCCAGAGCTTGGCGTAGAAGAAGACGGTGCACATGCCCGTGATGACGAAGGCCCACCAGAGCCAGTTCTGACTCACCCCTCCGGACCGGACCATGTCGGTCACCAGGTTCGGCGTATCGGTGGAGAAGGTAGTGGCCACCATGGAAGTCCCCAGGAGCCACCAGGGGAGCTTTCGTCCAGCCAGGAAGAACTCGTCGGTCCCTTGGCCGGCCCTTCGGGCGAAGTACAGTCCAACGATCAGGACAATTAATCCGTAGGTGATCACCACCACCCAATCGGAAGTTGTCAGTTGCATGAACGCGGCCTTTCCATGGTGTTAGGCCCAAAGGGGGCTCGGATACCGGCCCTGGTTGGTCATCTCTTCCAGACCTCTTTCCACCCAGCTCCGGTCCTCAGGATGGGTGATACCGAGGAATCGGTCCAGTGTGGGGATCCCTCTCACCCGTGCCACCCCCTGCCCAATGGCCCGATTCACCTCGGTCGGAATAAGAAATTCGGGTGGGGCGTCGGGCTGGGCGTTGGGCTGGGACTCGGGCTGAGCGTCGGACTGTAGCGAGGGCAGCTCAACGTGTGCCCCGAAAAACTCGACGAAGCCGGCCTCCAGGAGAGGAAACACATCTGGAGTGAAAATCCAGAAGTTGGTTGATATGGGCTCCGTCCCGTTCAGTTCCAGCTCCTGGCCGGATAAGGTTCTTCCCGAAATCCTCTCATCCACCCTTCGGATCTCCAACATCTCCTGAACCCCCTCCAACCAACCCCGGGAGTTCACCCGACAGATTCCTCTGCTCACGCCACCATGGTCCGACAGACTGTCCTCGAGCGTGTACGTGACGAGCCCGAAGACGGGAACCTCCCCAATCTCAGCTGGCGCTTCCCCTGACCCCACCTCCGTCCCCCGAAGGAACTCCGCCGCTTTTCGGAACGCCGCCTCGCCGTAAAAATCGTCGGCGTTGAGAACGACGAAAGGACCCGGAAGCCGTGCCCGTGCCGTGAGGAGGGCATGGGCTGTGCCCCACGGTTTATCTCTGTTCGCCAGGACGACGGCGGGAGACTGAGGCGTCCTCAAGGTAGGGTTCACCCCTGGGAGATCATCGATTCGCTGATGGTGAAAGACCACCTCCAGATCCGCCGGCCACCGGCCCTTGATATGGGCCCTGAAGACCTCCTCGAGCTCCTCCCTGATGATGAGAAGAATCCGGGAAAACCCCGCCCGGCGTGCATCGAAAACCGCATAGTCCAGAAGGGCTTCCCCACCCGGACCCACAGGTTCGAGTTGTTTCAGACGACCGTACCGGGTCGACATCCCGGCAGCCAGCAGAACCACAGTTGGAATCATGGCCAATAGGGTAGTGGGTTTGATCTGGTTTCGCATCCGTCTGATCTGGCGTCGGGCTGCCCGAAAGGGTTGAATCACCTATCTTCCCGACTCTGTGATATCAAGGGAAATTCGGGAAAGCTCCCCTGGACTCCAAATGATCCCCTTTCGGCTCATAGATGCATGGCTGCCCTTCGGCTTCTCCCTCACCGGGCCGCTGGTTGCCGTTCTCCTCTCCCCAGCTCTCACAGCGGGCCAGAGCCAACCCACTCTGACGTGGCAGGGCGAAATCCGACCCCGGTTGTACGGTCGTGAACCCGTGCAGGGTCAGTGGGATCATTGGATTTCCATGAGGACCCGCGTCGGCTTGGAGGCCCACATGGATCCGGGCCTGAACCTGTTCTTCCAGATCCAGGACGTCCGTTTTTGGGGGGAGGAGCTCTCGAACCGAGATCGGAGCGGGGATGCGGTGGACTTCCACCAAGCGTACCTGGAGGTGGATTCCATCCCGGGAATCGGCGGCCTAATCCGGGGAGGACGCCAGGAAGTAACCCTGGCCGAGGGACGGTTTATCGCAGCGCCCGATTGGGGCCAGGCAGGCCAGTCCTTCGATGGCTTAAGGTGGATCCGGCCCATGGGTGACGCTCACCTGGATCTTGTCTACCTGAGGCTTCAGGAGGGATTTGCCCCCTCCCACGACCACAGCGCCGACTTTCTAGCAGCCTGGCTGGCTTTCGGCGTGGACCGTCTCGGCACGGTTGATCTGATTGGAATCCATGACCGGTTAGGGGGACCTGATGGGACCGGCCAGAGCACGATGGGTTCGGTTTGGAGAAAGAACTCAGGGGCCCTCTCCTTCCGGGTCCAGGGGATGTACCAGTTTGGCGAGCGGAGGGGGGTCGATGTGTCTGCCTACATGCTGGCCGCCCAAGCGAGTCTCGCGGTTTTGGAAGGCAAAGGGACCGTCATCCTTTGGTACGATCACCTCTCCGGCGACAGTGACCCGGACGACAACGAGATCGGTGTCTTCTCCACACTCTTTGGTTCCCGGCATCGGTACTATGGAAGAGCCGACTACTTCCTGAATATCCCCGACGACACCCGAGGTCTCGGCCTCCGGGATAGCGCCGTGAAACTGGCTCTGACTCCGAGTCCCCTCCTCTCCCTGAACCTCGACCTCCACACCTTCCTCACCGCGGAAAAAGGGGACCTCACCAGCCAACATCTGGCGGAGGAAGCCGACCTCTGGATTCGATACCTGTTCCGGGAGGCACTCGCCATTGATGTCGGGTACTCTCTGACCTGGGCCGGGACTGCCATGGAGGAGATGGGCCGGTTGGAAGGAACAGGGAGTGTCGGATACTTCATGACCTCGTTGCGGTTCTGATGAGCCGAACTCCAGCCCGAATCGACCTGATCAACCATGGGGTGGTCTCCTGCCGCCGATGCCCCCGGTTGGTGGCGTGGCGAGAGGAAGTGGCTCATAAAAAGCGGGCTTCCTATGCCGACCACGAGTACTGGGGACGTCCCGTCCCGGGGTTCGGGGACCCGGAGGCCCGGCTCTTGGTGGTCGGGTTGGCCCCAGCGGCCCACGGCGCCAACCGAACCGGGAGGATGTTTACCGGAGACCGCTCCGGAGACTGGCTTTACCGGGCTCTTCATCGGGCCGGATACGCCAACCAACCCGGATCGAGGTACCGCAACGACGGCCTCACCCTCTCGGACTGCTACATCACGGCAGCGGTGCGGTGTGCCCCACCGGAAAACAAACCCACACCCACCGAAAGAGATACGTGCAGGAATTTCCTGGAGGAGGAGTTGGAGGTTTTGGACCGGATCAGAGTAATGGTGGCTCTCGGCAAGTTCGCCTTTGATCAACTCTGGCGAATCCTGCAACACCGAGGTGAGGAGCTACCCTCCCCTCGCACCCGATTTTCCCACGGCTCGGAAGTGGAGATCCGACCAGGGCTCTCTCTCCTTGCCTCGTTCCATCCGAGTCAGCAGAACACCTTCACCGGGAAACTGACGGAGGAGATGTTCGACCAGGTCTGGACGAGGGCCAGGGAGCTGGTCACAGAAGCTTGATGATACGAGGGTCCAGCACGCCCCCCACCACTTCCACCAAAGCTAAAGAGACGGGTTTCGATCCCCGGATCGGTCCAGCGCTCCCGGGGTTGAGATAGAGCACACCCTTCTCCCGTCTGATTTCAGGAAGGTGTGTGTGACCGAACACCACGACGTCGAAACCCGCCGCTTCCGGATTCAGATCCAACTCGTAGAGGTCGTGAAGCACATAGAAGGTCCACTCGCCGAGCTCCAGCACCTCCGTGTCCCTGAGAGAATTGCTCCCCCCCACAGGAATCCATATTCCCGCACACGGCGGTGACGGGAGCGATCTCCTCCAGCTCCACAAGGATTTCCCGATCCCCTATGTCTCCGGCGTGGATGATGTGGTCCACACCGCCCAGGGCCTTCAGGGCCTCCGGGCGGAGGAGTCCATGGGTATCTGAGATCACCCCCAGTAGAAGGCCATCCGACATCGTCACCTCATGCCGCAGTTCTGATAACCCGGGTCTCCCATGGGATCACCTAGGAAAGGGGGGTTGAGATCTCCAGCTCAAACAGGAGGAGGGGGGCCTTGGGCACCCACGCCGGCAACACCGTACCCCCTCCCCATCCTGGCAGATTCACTTCGCCGAGGGGGAGAAGTCGCACCTCGTCCCCGGCCAGCTGGCCGAAAGCTTCAACGGTCCGTGGGTTTCCCAACCAGAAGATCCTGCCGTCCGATCCGACCCAATCCTTGAGGTCTTCCAGGACCAGCGAGGAGAGCTCCCGGTCATCGAGTCCTACGTACCTGGCGCGTGACTCCACGGCCTTCGTGATTTGCACAGGGGTGGGAATGCCGGACAAACGGGAACGGTCTTCGTCGGTCAGCTCCCATACCAGAGTGGCCTCCAGTCGGCCTGGTGTCCCGGGGATCATCCGGTCGTCAACCAGCCGCCAGCGCCCGAAGTAGTCCAGCATGTCCTGGATCTCCCGGCGTGCGATAAGCACCGAGCCCGAGGGACGCTCGTCTGTAAGGGATCCGTTGGACCAGCCAAAGAGTCCCCAACACAAGAAGGGGCAAGGTGGCAAGGAAGTACCGGAGCGTCAGTTCCGCTTCCTCCTGCGCTCCCCAATAGTAGGCACTGTACAGAAGCATGAGAGAAGCGACCGCCCCCAGAAACAGGCCCCCCCGGGTCCGGGATTTCGAGCCGGCGCACATCCACACGATCCCCACTGAGCCCAGGAGGAAAAACAGGCCGACTCCACCGGTAGTGAGAGCGTCCAGATAGGTGGGAAGGTTGGCGGCGAAATGACTCGAGCTGAACGCGGACTGTTCGTTGGTGAACCCATACCCTGTGCGCCAGGAAGCCCCGTACACCAGGGCGTTGTGGAGCCCAAGGAGTAGAAGCAGGAAGAGGTCCCATCGAAGGATCCCGGCGGCGGATGACGACTTGGGGCTCAACGCGATTTCAACGCGGGCTCAACGCGATTTCATGGCGATCATGGCAGCCACACCGCCCAACAGGACGATGGCGACCATGATGATCATGGGGGAGACGGGGCCGATTTCCACGTCTCCTCCGGTGCTCCGGAAGAAGAAAAGCCCCAGAGTAAGCATCGCCACACCCAGGCCCAGAGCGAGGCTGATCCCAACAGCGAGCTTCGTCTTATCCGGCCCGGCCGACATCTGGGCCATGCGTATGGCCGCTCGGATTTCTGCCCGGCTCGTTGCCGGATGTGCCTTGGTGTATTCGTCCAGGACCTTCGCCAGAAGCTCCGAAAGCTCCCGGGTCCGGGGGGAGGGAGGGGGGACATAGGTAGACGGGACAATGGGTACGTAGCTCATCGAATTCGACCTCGTTCAGTTAGTACATGGCGGGCCCGGCATTCAAATAGGCCCCGCACTCGGTTCCTCATACTACGGGTGGAACCGCCCGCTTCTTCGAGGCCCAGGATCGTTCGTAGCCGGAGATGTCAAACGCGGACCCCAACCACCTGGACGACCGAACTCCAGCCCGTGTGCATGCGTCCTTCACGGATCTCGCGTTCCATTTCCTGGGAGACCAGGAATTTCAACCCCTCGAACTCCTCCTCAAGGGTGGCCAGGGAGACGAGGCGCTCGGGATGAGGGGGTCCACCGGTTCCAAATTCCAACTGCTGGGGAGTAAAGGACTCCAATATCAAAATCCCGCCGGGCGCGAGACCCTTCACTACCGCCTGGTTCACCTTCTTTCGGAGCTCGGGTGGCAGCTGAAAAAAGACGGAGATGATCCCCTGCCATTCCCCCTCCGTGAGGTCGAAGTCCTCGATGGATGAGACTACGGTCTCTATGAAGACTCCCCGCTCCTGGGCCAGCCCCTGAGCCTTGTCCATCCCGACCTGAGACCGGTCCACACCGACCACCTCATACCCCTCCTCCGCAAGGAAAACAGCGTTCCTGCCTTCCCCTTCCCCTAGACAAAGAACCCGTCCCGGGGGGATGCGATGTGCTTCTTGCCGAAGAAAATCGTTGGGGTCTGTTCCGAAAGCCCACCCGTCCACAGCATACCGTTCATCCCAGGCGCACATGACTCTCCTCCTAGAAAGCGCGCTGCTCGGTTGATTTGGCTGCTATTTATCTCAAAAAGAGGATGTCCCCTCTGGAAAAAAGTCCTTTAACTGCGAATCCGAAGCGCTCATATACCTGCGGCGGCACACTGATGTCCCCAAGATACAACTCTCCTACCCAACCACGCGCCCCTTCATGCACCAATCCGTCCTTGGGCAAAGCGAGGGTGAAGGTAGCAGCGGATCTTGCCGTTGGAGTCCGGGCCTTGCCGGTCATCGCATCGAGGCCTGAAGGAAGGTCCAGGCTCAGGACTGGCGCCTCCACCCGATGGCTCCATTCGATCAGGCGAGCGACTTCCCCGCGGGGTGCTCCGGAGAGGCTGTACCCCACCAGGCCATCCAGAATCAGCTTCGGCGCGGGGGCCTCCACCGGAGGGAGATCGATGGGAATACCCATCCGAATCAAGCTTTGGAGTTGGACTCTGGGAACCGGCCTCAGGTCCTTCGGATCTCCTGCCAGATGCACACGCACCCGAGCCCCCCAACCGGCCAGACGGCGGGCCGCTACCAACGCCCCGCCCCCATTTCCTCCTCTGCCGGCGAGGACAACCACCTCGGCCTCGCTGGGTTCATCTCCCAGAAAGCGATGGACCGCCAACCGAGCCAAACCTCGCCCGGCGTTTTCCATCATCTGCACCAGACTGATACCCAGCTCCTCTTCCATCACCCGGTCCACTTCAGCCATCTGTTCGGGAGATACAGATGGAACATGGATTGTGGGTCTGGGAAACGGGTTCATGGAATCAGCGGACCTCCGTGTCGGTGGGGTCTGGGCGAAGGATCTCCATGGCGATGGGAAATGTTACCTCGGCCCAGCGAGCATACATGGTCCCTGAAGGGTGGAGGCCATCCCCCGCAACGAGGGTCGGGTCGGTGGCGGCCTCCCGGGATATCCCCGTCACATTCACGTACCGAACGCCGGCGGCCTCAGATTCGTTCCTCTTGATGCGGTTGAAGGCATCGATCTCCCCACCGATCTGCTCCCGGTTCCTACCTTCGGCAAAAGGAGTCACGCCCCAATCCGGGATGGAGAGGACCACAACCTTCTTGGGATCTCCCTGCGCGAAGGTGATGGCCCGGGAGAGAAGGTCAAGGAATTGGAGCCGGTACTCTTTCAGCTCCCTCCCGCGGTATTGGTTGTTCACACCGATGAGGAGAGAGACAAGATCGTAAACGCCGCTCAGGCCGGCCACTTCGATACCCTTGGCCAATTCGTCGGTGGTCCAACCGGTCTGAGCGATGATGACGGGCTCACCCGTCGGGATTCCCTCCCTCTGAAGGGCCTGCGCCAACTGCACAGGCCACCTAAGGGTGGCGTCCACGCTCTCTCCGATGGTGTAGGAATCGCCAAGAGCAAGAAAGCTGACGGTGTTCGATGTCACGGCGGTCCTTTCTCTATCTCAATAGAAGGGGGTCAGCCACCCCGCGCTACGGACCCGCCGAGCCAAGGGGCCTCTTGGTGGCGGAACCGACCATCCGTCTCGGGGGTCCCACTCTCGGATCGACAACTCCCAAAAAACTCAGCTCATGAACCAGGAGGCTCCCATGCCCGGACCTGTATCCCGTGGACGTTTTGTCTGGTACGACCTCATGACTCCCGATCCCGACGCCGCCACCGAGTTCTATACGAAGGTGGCCGAGTGGGGCACCACGCCATGGGACGGAGGAAACGCCGAGGACGGCAACCCACCGTACATGATGTGGACTGCCGGAGAGAAGCCCATCGGTGGAAACATGAAACTCCCGGAAGAGGCTCAGGCCCGGGGAGCCCCACCGCATTGGCTCGCCTACGTCGCGGTCCCCGATGCGGAGGCCGTAGTTGAGCGCACCAAAGAGTTGGGGGGATCCGTATTAAAGCCCGCCACTGCCATAGAGGGAGTCGGGACCTTCGCCGTCCTCCAGGACCCGCAGGGAGCGGTATTTGCCCCCTATACACCCGAGGGGGGGGCCGAAGGAGAGATCGAGGCCCCGGGAGTCGGGGAGTTTTCCTGGCATGAACTCGCCACCACCGATTTCGAGGGGGCTTTATCGTTCTACGGTGAGGTGTTTGGTTGGAAAAAGACCGAGTTATTTGATATGGGCGAGATGGGAACCTACCAGATGTTCGGCCCGGAATCCGAGGCGGAGGTCTCCTTCGGAGGAATGTTCAACAAGCCCCCGGAGATGGATTATCCATCTCATTGGCTCTACTACATCACGGTCTCGGACATCGACGCCGCCGTAGGACGGGTCAAAGAGCTTGGGGGGCAGATCCTGAACGGACCCATGGAGGTCCCGGACGGGGACATGGTCGCCCAGTGTATGGACCCTCAGGGAAGTGCATTCGCCCTACACGCAAAAAAGGCCACCCAGGAATAAGGAATGAAGAGTGCGGAAAAGGGGTGGGGCTCCTCAGCCCTACCCCCCCACCGCCCCCATATACGCCACGAACCCGCCCATCACCAGGTCGTAGGGGAGGCAAAAGTCCGCATAGCTGTCCGGAAAACCATCGCCCAGCGCAGTGAAATGGTGCAAAAGAGACCAGACCGCGTGGAGGAACCAGGCTCCGGCGAGGAGGAAGGGTGATACCCAGAGTCCCACCAAGCCCAGACCCATGAACGTCGCGGCCGCGATCCACTCGAGTCCCGAACCCCCGGTCATCGGATCCGCCATGGCGATCCCGGGATAGACTCCTACGATCACGCCAAGAATGGCCACGAAGAAGGATAAAACCAGGGCCTCAGGAAACACGGCTGCGACGCCCAAAGTGATGCCGCCGGCCAGTAAACCCTTGAGCACCTTCAACTCCTCCCGTCAGGGGCATGAAAAAACCACCCGTTTATCTCTTCCCCATTCTCCCTCTCAGGTCAAGTCCGTTGCGAAAGGAGAGGGTGGTCCCAAAGGACCGTGAACTGCATCGTTGTCACCGATACTCACTTGTGTTCCAAGATCGCAGCGGGGATTATTCCTGCAGTCTGCGCTGAGAGCAAACCTCGATATGTGATTCGGTGGAACGGGAGATTCCCATGACCAAAGTGCTCCGGCCCAAGGTTGCCATACCCCTTTTGGTGGCCCTGATGTCCTTGAACGGATGCACCTGGGGCTCGGGTGGGAGGAAGGCAGAGGTCCCGGAGATGCACAGGAATTTCTCGCGAACGGTGGATATACAGACAGGTGTAATCGAAGGGGATCTGGAGAGGTCCAGGAGTGCAGCCTCCTGGTTGATCGGCCGTGAGGGCCCGACTTCCTTCCCCACCGGAGCCCAGGGCTACGAGGAGGAAATGCTCGGTACCGCGGCTCTCATCGCCGAGGCCGAGGAGCTGGAAGCCGTGGCGACCCAGGCCGGGCGACTGGCGGCCGCCTGTGGGAGTTGCCATAAGGCTCTGAACGGCGGACCCCGTTTTGTGGTCGGCTCCAGTGCCCCTGGGGGTGAGACCCAGGAAGCCCACATGGTACGGCACATTTGGGCCACGGACAGGATGTGGGAGGGGTTAGTGGGTCCGTCTGAGAACGCATGGCTCGCTGGCGCTCAAGCCTTGGCCCAGACCGAGCCAACTCTTTCTCAGGCTTTTCGTGCCTCAATGGCTCCCGCGGAATTGGAAGGGTTGCTTCGGGATGTGAATGCCCTTGCCACCGAAGCCCTTGTTGCCACCGGGCAGAACGAACGAGCCGACTTATACGGCCGGATTCTTTACACCTGCAATCGCTGCCACGCCTCAGCCGGAAGTTTTGCCGAGAGGTAGCTCCACCAAGGTCACCGCCGTTTCAACTCCAACTCATGGAACCAGAAGTCGTCGTTGGGAACGTCCAACTTCATTTCTGTCACGACGCCGAAGGGATCCAGGATGAAGTTGGCCGCACCCACTCCAAACCACGCTGATGTGTTCCGCCACTCGATGAGGTATGTGTCGTGATGAAGATGGGTGAGGTCGGCCACCAGCTCCGGGTTCGGGAGAAGCCGTAGCACCAACTCTCCGTCCTCGAGGCTGACGGTGGCGTCACCATACATGGGTCCTCCATACCGACCAGCATACCCCTCAAGGCCGAGGGAAGGGTTGGTGCCCTCGATTCGCTCTTCCAGAAACCGATCTTGCCGCGCCTCGAAATTCCTCCGCCCCGATCGCCAACTCGCGAGCATGGCTTCGCTCCAATCCCGCTCCTCCCCACCCAGGTATGCGTCCAATATCGTGTTGGTGATGGCCGGGCTGATGTTGGTCATGGAGTTGGTGAACACTGCCACCGCCAGGCCTTCTTCGGGAACCAGAACTACCCGGGAAAACATCCCGTCGTATCCACCTCCATGGCCCACGACGAGCCGACCCAGATAGTCGTTCAAACCCCAACCCAACCCATAGCCCCTGAAATGGGTGGAAGGTGACGATCTGCGGGAACCGGCAGAAACCGCCTGGGGGGTGTGAACTTTCCACATCTCCCAGGATGAAGCCTCGGAGAAGAGCCGCAATCCATTCGCCTCTCCGTGCCCCAACTGGAGCTTCAGCCACCCAGCCATGTCCGACACACTGGTGAGAATTCCTCCGGCGGCCGCCGGCGTGTCCCAGTTGAACCATTCGATGGGAGCTACCCGGTCGGTCCAGTTCTTGTGGGGGGTGGCGACGTTGGCCAGGCCGGCCAAATCGGTGGTCGAGGTAACGGTTCTGTCCATATCAAGCGGCCCGAAAATTCGGCTTTCCACAAAATCGGCCCAGGGCATTCCGCTTACCGCGGCAACGACCTCTCCCGCAGTGATGAACATCAGATTGGAATACCCATAGGAGGCCCGGAACGGACCGGCCTGTGGGACGTACCGAGTCCGCCTAACCACCTCCTCGGCGGTGTAGCTCGTTCCATACCAGAGCAGGTCTCCGCTGAAGGTGCCCAACCCACTTCTATGGGAAAGAAGATCCCTGATCCGCATCTCCTGGCTCACATAAGGGTCATAGAGCTGGAAATAGGGCAGATGCTTTCGGACCGGGTCATCCCAACTCAGCTTCCCCTCCTCCACCAGCATGGCCAGGGAGGCGGAGGTGAAGGCCTTGGTGTTGGAAGCGATAGCAAAAAGCGTGTGCTCATCGACGGGCTCCCCTCCACCCAGCTCCGTCTCCCCATAACCCTTCATCAGAACGGTGCGTCCGTCTTTTACGATGACCACGGCGAGGCCTGGCACAGGCCAGTCCCGTTGGGCCGTAGCGATCATTGCATCAAGACGTTCGAGGTCGGGGGATTGGGCCTGAAGGACGGTGGTCCAGGACCCCGATAGGAGAAGGATGAGAAGGAAGGCCCGTAGTTTATTCCATCGTACTGTCATCGCGTGAACTCCTTGTCCAGTGCATCACCCAACCGCTCGAGCCCCCCTTCCAGGATCTCCTTCTTCCCGCCCAGAGCAACTCTGAAGTGCCCCGGTGCTTCGAAGAACTGACCCGGAACCACTCCGGTATCGTACCGTTCCCGAAGAACCTTCACGAAGGAAGAGACATCCTCCACCCCCTGTATCCTGGGGAAACCCACAGATCCCCCACCGGGTTGAACCCACTCCAGATCTGCCCGGCTCCCCATGAAGTCGTTGAGAAGCATGAAATTCGGATCCAGGATACTCCGAGCCCGCTGGCGTAGGGCGGGGAGATTTTGGAAGGCTATCAGAGCCAGTAACTCCGAAGGGAAAACCCCCACGCCGTCCACCAGATCGCGGACCCTCCGAATCCTCTCAGCCACTTCGGGGGAAGCCAGAATCCACCCAGCCCTGAGGCCAGAGAGGCCATAGGCTTTGGTGAGGGAAGATGTGGAAATGAAGGTGGGGGAGAGCGAGGCCGCTGGCGGTTGCCTCTCACCCGGGACCGACTCCAGATAGACTTCGTCCACCATGACCCTGGCCCCGACCTTCTCCGCCGCCTCACCCACAGCCATCAACCGATCCGCGGCGGTGAGGGCCCCTGTGGGATTATGGAGGTTGGTGATCATGATCAGGCGGGT
>JBDHMC010000006.1:0-18192 GCA_039656355.1 Gemmatimonadota bacterium
AACTCGTTCCTCATCTACAAGAGCGGTTTCGAATCGTTGTCGCCGGCCCCACCACTCTGGCTGCCATCCTCTCCAGCCTTCGCATGGGATTCCAAACTCTGGCCATTGAGAAGAGGGCCTCGGAAGTGTGGGAGGTCTTGGGCGCAGTGAAGACCGAGTTCGGGAAGTTCGGAGACGTGTTGGGGAAGGTCAAAAGGCAACTGGGCACTGCCAGAAAAACCATCGACGAAGCGGAAACTCGCACGCGTATGATGGAGCGAAAGCTCCGGTCCGTTGAACAGCTCCCGGGTGACGAAGCGGACTCTCTCCTCCAGCTTCCCGGCCTCCCTCCGGAAGACGACCGAGACGCACCGGATTCTTAGGCTGGGCGGCACGGGAACGACCAATGGGCAGAGAAGACCGAGCCGACAAAGCCGCCGATCGACTGTATGCCTTCCTCGTGGAGGAAGAGGATGCCCGAGTCTGCAAGGACATCCCCGAGGAGGCTTGCACCGAGGTCCCCGGGAACTTCTTCAAGCTCGGGGCCAGCCAAACCCTCACCAAGCTCGCCGATGAGGTGAGCAGTGCGAAAACCGTCCTTCCCTGGGTGCTGACGTCCGTCGGTGCTCCGGCGTCCCTCATTGGCTTTCTGGTTCCCATTCGTGAGTCAGGCTCCCTCCTCCCTCAGCTGGCTATCGCTGCGGCGGTCAGGCACCAACCTCGAAGGAAGTACGTCTGGGTGTTGGGAGGAGTCGTCCAGGCTCTGGCCCTCATCGGGATAGGTGGTGTTGCCCTATCCCTCCGGGGACGGGTTGCGGGAGCGGCGGTCTTGGCCCTTCTGATCCTCTTCAGCCTCGCCAGAGGCTTGGTCTCGGTGGCCTCGAAGGACGTGACAGGAAAAACCATCCCGAAGACCCGACGTGGCCGCCTGACCGGGCTGACCACCGCTCTTTCGGGCGTTCTCGCGATTCTTCTTGGAGGGCTACTCGCGGCGCTGGTCACGGGCGAACCCTCTCGGTCCGTTTTGGCCCTCCTGCTGGGTTTGGCCGCCCTTCTCTGGCTTGGTGCAGTCGGGATTTTCGCCACCATTCAAGAATCACCGGGTGCGACTGGGGGCGGGAAGGATGCCATCCGTGAGGCCTTGGCCCGCCTGGATCTGCTCAGGACCGACCGGACCTTCCGTCGGTTCGTCTGGGTACGGGCTCTCCTGGTCTCGTCAGGTCTCGCAGCTCCCTTCTACGTGACGCTGGCTCGAGAGGCCTCCACCGGCGGCAGCCAACTGGCTTTTTTCGTTCTCTCTTCAGGGTTGGCCGCGGCCCTGAGCAGCGGGTTTTGGGGACGGTACTCGGACCGTTCCAGCCGTTCGGTCCTCATTGCCGCCGCCCTCATCGCCGCAGGCCTGGGCACGGTGGTTTTTCTCTTGGACTTTGTGGGGATGCTCAGCCGATTCCCCTGGATGGCCCCTGTCGCCTTCTTTTTTCTCGCCATTGCCCACAGCGGTATTCGCATCGGTAGGAAAACCTATCTTCTGGACATGGCTAGCGGCATAAGGCGGACCGACTACGTGGCCGTGAGCAACTCCGTTATCGGCCTCGTTTTGCTGCTGGGTGGGGCCATCGGACTCCTAGCACCCGTGGTCGGGTCCGGCGGGATGCTTCTCATTCTCTCAGCGCTTGGGTTCGCCGGGGCCTGGGGTGGAAGGAAGCTCCCCGAAGCCCAGTGACTCAGGTCAGACAACGGTGCTGGCCTTCCCCCCCATGCAGAAACCTTCTTCGGAGCTTAAGTTTTCATGTCTCCGCACGGAGTGAATGCCTATCACCTGGCGGCTTTAGTGAATTTGAGACGGTTGGTTCCGACCCTCGCCCTTGCTGTCATGATTCTTCCCCAAACCCTTGACGCCCAGCGCGGGGGAGGCCCACAGGCCAATCAATTCCCGGTGGACGATCCCGTTATCAAGGCGATCTGGGATGAGGGAATGGAGAACTCCCACATCTACACCCTGGCCCAAACCCTGGCCGACTCCATCGGTCCCCGACTCCCGGGCAGTCCGAATTTCGACGCCGGCGCCGATTGGGCCATGAAGCTGTTTCGAGGCTGGGGAATAGAAACCCGGACCGAGCAGTACGGTACTTGGAATGCCTGGGAGCGCGGGGTCACCAACGTGGACCTCATCGAGCCCAGGGTAAGAAGCCTGGACGGCATGATGCAATCCTGGAGCCGCGGGACAGATGGACCGGTGACCGGGCAGGTGGTGACCATCCCCGAACTCCCTTCTGCTGCGGCCTTTCAGACCTTCCTTGGAGGCGTTGCGGGAAAATTCGTTCTCATCTCGGCAGCCGAGAACAGCTGCCGTCCCATGGACAATTGGGAGGAATGGGCCACGCCCCAGTCCCTCGAAGCTTATACGGCCCTGCGGCAGGAGACTCGTGCGAACTGGAACGCGCGAATCGAAGCTACCGGCCTGAACCAAACCGAGCTGATCCAGGCGCTCGAAGAAGCCGGTGCAGCCGGCGTCTTCAGCTCCAGTTGGACAGGGTATTGGGGTTCCTCGCGGGTTTCGGCAGCCCGGAACCAGGTTGCACCCAATATCGCCTTCGGTTGTGAGGACTACGGCCTCATGTTCCGCCTGGCCGAAAACGGCCAGGGCCCGGTGGTTCGAGTAAATGCCGAATCCGAAGACCTCGGGACTGTCCCCACCTACAACGTCATAGGCGAGATCCGGGGCACGGAAAAGCCAGATGAGTACATCATACTCTCGGCTCACTTCGACTCTTGGGACGGGGGTTCCGGTGCGACCGACAACAACTCCGGTTCCGTCATCATGATGGAAGCTGCCCGGATCCTGAAGGAGGTCTATCCGAATCCCAAACGCACCATCCTGGTGGGTCTTTGGAATGGAGAGGAACAGGGTCTGAACGGCTCTCGGGCGTTCGTGGCTGACCACCCGGATATCGTGGAGAACACCCAGGCCCTCTTCAACCAGGACAATGGCACTGGTCGGGTCACCAATATCTCCATGCAGGGCCTGGCCGGTGTCGCCCCCTTTGTGGGGGGTTGGATGACGGCTCTGCCCACCCAGATTTCCCAGCACATCGATCTGAACATCCCCGGAAGGCCCGGCACCGGAGGATCGGACTACGCCAGCTTCGTCTGTGCCAGCGTACCGGCGTTCAGCATCAGCTCGTTGAGTTGGACGTACTCCCAGACGTACCACAACCCCACCGACACCTTCGACAAGGTCATCATCGACGATGTGACCAATAATGCCGTCTTGACCGCCATGTTGGCCTACATGGCATCGGAGGAGGAAGAGTTGCTCCCAGAGACCACCGTGTCTTGGGCATCAATTCCCGGACCGGCGAACCCGGAGTCTGGCCCGAATGCCGTGCACCTGCTAGGAACGCGGATGGGTATTTCCGTCGATAGGGTGATGCGATACGGCTTGGTTTTAGCCGTCCTCCTGGCCCTGCCCGGACCCCTCAGGGCCCAGGCAGGGCCAGACCCTTCCTCCCAGGATCGGGTCTCGGCAACTGCAGCCGTTTTGCTGAAGGGTGGTAAGATCGCCGGGGAGAGCCGTCTGCACCTGGGCGGCTGGGCTGGCCTGGTCTTCGGCGATAATCTGGCCATAGGAGGCGGCGGGTTCGCACTTCTGAACGACGTAGAGTTGGCCGGACCTGAGGGCAGCACCGGGTTCAACCTGGGCCTGGGTTATGGCGGTCTCTTCTTCCGGTACTGGGAGCCCCTGTCCGGCGCTCTCACCGGAGAAGTAGGCCTTCTCATGGGTGCAGGGCACGCCGAGGTACGAGACCAACTGACCCGAAACGAGGTCGGTTCAGGCAACTTCCTGGTGGCGGAACCCGAGCTATCGCTCCTCTATTCGTTCTTCCCCGGCCTCCATGCTGGGGTCTCGATAGGGTACCGGCTCACGGCGGGGGTGGAGGACCTCCCGGGGGTTTCTGCCAGTGATCTGAACGCCTTCACAGGTACGCTCTCCCTCCGTTGGGGCAAGGACTAGGGTCCGTGGTCCCGCGGCAGTTTCCATTCCGGGTGGGTTGTGTGGATGCCGGATCCAACGCGATTCGGTTCCTCGTCGCAGAATTCACCGGACCTACGGAATTCGAACCCCTGGCTTACGAGCGGGTCCCGGTTCGCCTTGGCCATCAGGTGTTCCTAACGGGACGACTAGCCCCGCAGGCCATGGAAGGGGCGGTGACCGCCTTCGCATCCTTCCGGGACCGAATGAGGGACCTGGAGCTGGACGCTTTCCGTGCTGTGGCGACCAGTGCAACACGAGAGGCCGAAAACGGTCAGGAGTTGGTGGACCGGCTGAAGGCCGAAACCGGGATCGAGTTGGAGATGATCTCCGGATCCGAAGAGGCCAGGTTGGTTCACCTGGCCGTGGCTGGACGGGTGGACCTGACCGGAGGTCAGTGGATCCTCACCGACCTGGGTGGTGGGAGCGTTGAGGTCTCCCTTGTGGACGATATGGGAATGCTCTGGAGCGAGTCTCATACCATGGGCTCCGTCCGGATCTTGGAAGAACTCAGTGAAGGCAAGGCAGATCCCGTAGGCTTCCAAAGACTTCTCTCCGACTATGTCTCCACCCTACGCATACCTTCTCCCGCTCAGTACTGGTCACCAGCTGGTTTCGTAGCCACAGGTGGAAATATCGAAGCTCTGGCGACCCTCGCCGGCACCCCGAGAAACCCCCAGGGGGTCGCCCACTTACCCGAGCCGGACCTGCGCTCGGCGATCAACCTGCTCTCACGTCTCTCCTATCACGATAGGATCAGCCAGCTCGGCCTGCGGGAGGACCGGGCTGATGTCATCCTCCCTGCAGCCATGGTCTACCATCATCTGGCGCGCTTGGCGAACGTCAAGGAGATCCTGGTACCTGGAGTAGGGGTAAAAGAAGGAATCTTATTGGATCTCGTGGACGACCTGGTTTCACCCACAACTCACGAGGTCCGGAAGGACCAACAACTTACAAAAGCCGCCATCTCTTTTGGCAGGCGATTCATGTTCGACGAGGCGCACGGCCTTCATGTGGCCCGCCTCGCCCTGTCCATCTTCGACCAGCTCAAGAAGGTTCATGGCCTTCGCTCCGCGGGCCGCCGCCTTCTCCTCGCCGCCTCCGTACTTCACGACATCGGTTCGTTTGTTGGCCACAAGAAGCACCATAAACACTCCCTCTACCTCCTTTCCCACTCCGAGCTGCCGGGCCTTTCTGAGAACGAAATGCTAATGGTAGCGAATATTGCCCGTTATCATCGGAAGAATATTCCCCAGGATCGCCATCCTGAATTTATGCGTCTGTCCGAAAAGGATAGGGCGCGAACGACGGTCCTGTCCGCAATCCTCAGGGTTTCAGACGCCCTGGATCGGGCTCATCTCCAGAGTGTGAGCGAGGTTAGGGTAAACGTGGGGAAGAAGGAAATAGCCCTCCAGCTGGTTGGAGAAGGAGACCTTCTCCTGGAGCGTTGGGCCGTGTCCAGGAAGATGGCACTCTTCTCAAAGACCTTCGACCGCTCAGTCTCTATTTCAGTCTGATCTCGAATATCAGAGCACGGAAACTCCATTGACAATGACCCTCCAGAATATCTTATTGAGGTTATTCCTCAATCAGTGGTCCTTGGGAAACCTGTTTAGTCGGAAGGGGACTTACCGTGCCCGAGATTGACGAGAAGGCCATGAAGTTCGTGGAGGAAACTCTCAAAAAGAGCCCGATGATCGAGCTCGACGAGCTCTTCCAACGAACGAAAAAAGTCAGCAGCCCCATCAGGCGACTCAGCAAGCGCCAATTCAACGCCCGATACCCCCTTCAGGTGAAACGCCGCAGGGCACTGGCGGCTCGTGCCAGGAGCACCGGGAAGAAGAAGGCGGCTCCTCTGCCCAATGGACGGAAACCCCGGAAGCCCCGGGTCCAATCTTCCGAGACTCGAGACGTGGTCCGGCAGGTGCTCTTGCAGTTCGCTGCGGACATTGCCGCAGCGGAGGAGAGAAAAGACCTGGTGAAGGTTGTTGCCGGAGTTGACCGTTACGTGGACCGGGTCTTGAAGGAAACCGCGAGGGCCTAATCCTCTTCCTCGAATCGATGACACTCCAAGACCGGAAGAACAGGATATTTCGGAAGCCTCGGATCGTCCTCGGCCTTACGGCAGAGGAAGAATTCCGATCCGCGACGATTCCGGATCACCCGGACCCAATGGCAAACGGCGCAGAGACCGGGAGAGTCCTCCGCGTGAGATGAACTCAACGGTCCCCGCCTTCGCCACTACCGGAGACCCGCTCAGCAGGTAGAATCCCAAGAAACCCGACCTGTCGTCCCTTTTCACCCCTTCTATGAGAAAAGAAGGGAGACCCTCCGCAGAGGGTACACCAGGTCGATTCAGTGATGCGGGCCTCACCTACTCCAGCCGCTACAGCCCTGTGCACCAGGTGCCTCCGGAGATCCACGGGGCTCGGACCAGGGGGTTCAGGAAGCCCCATAGCCACATGGACCTCTTCACCCACTTCGTAACAATCCCCACAGATGGCAGGACCCAGGTGAAGGTGGAGATCTCCCGGCACACCACCGAACCTATCGCCCAGGAGTTCGATCCCCCTCTCCAGAATTCCCGCAACCGCACCCCGCCACCCAGCATGGACAACCCCAACCGCCCGATTCCTGGGATCCACCAGGAATGCGGGCACACAATCCGCCACGGTTACGCCCAGCAAAACCCCTATTGAGTCAGTGACGTGTCCGTCGGCATCAGGGCGGAGACGGGTCCCGCCACCCGGGTCGCTTTGAGATCTGCCTCCAGAAGCCGAGCCCTGACGGCCCTCGGTCAGGGCTCCGGGTCCATGGACCGACACGTCCCGGCCATGGACTTGCTGGGAATGGACGACCTTGAAAAAACCCAGGTGCCTCCCCAGGGCCTCCCAGGCTGCCCTTGCCCCTTGGGCAGGGGGATCGGTGAAGAGAGCGAAGTCCCAAAGGCGCACACCTTCGCCCCGCTCCCGACCGGTCGTGCCCTGGACGAGCCAAGGGAACCGAGTCTCCCATTCGGGGTGGACCCAGTAACCGGGATTGCCGGGCCGGAAGACTTCCTCGATTCTAGGGACGTGAACCCGGGAGGGTGTCGGGCGTATCATGGCAACGGGCTACCCGATATCGGCCCGATAGGTCCGGGAAACCTATCCTGTCACCCGAAATCCCATAGTTTTCAGGTTCAGCCTCCCAAGGAAGTCCAGGGCACCGATAGTGGAGCCATGACCGAGCCTCTTTTCGATCACCAGAACGCCGCGTATGTCCAACTCCTTTATGAGGAGTTTTCGCGGAACCCAGACTCCGTCCCCGAAGCATGGCGTTCATTTTTCAGCCAAGGGCCCAAGGTTGCCATGGACGCCGGGCTTTTGGTGCCGGATACGTTGGCTCCGGAATGCCCTCAGCAGGCTCCCGCGGAACTCGAAACCTCAAGCCCCGGTACTCATCCCCCGGTGGCAGAGGAGCCGATCCACCCCTCCCCGCCCCCCCCCGCCGTCCAACCCGAAAAACCAGCTCCCCAGGTCCCCTCGGCGGCGTCGGTCAAGCGACTTCTCCAGCTCGTTGCCCGAGCTGCGGCGTTGGTTCAGTCCTTCCGAGAGCACGGGCATCAGATGGCCAGATTGGACCCGTTGGGGACCGAACCTCCGGGCCATCCTCAACTGGACCCCGCCTTTTTCGGAACCACGATGGAAGAGCTGGACCAGATTCCTGCCTCCATCATCGAACCCCGGTGGGGGGACGAACCCCTGGCTCAAGTGCTCCGCCGTCTGGAGGTAGCGTACGTCGGATCCGTCGGATATGAGTTCGAGCATCTCGAAGATCCTGAGAAGGTCCGGTGGCTTTGGGAAGAAGTAGAGGCCGGCGCCATTACTCGGCCCCTGCTCGAGGATGAGAAGAAGCGCCTCCTGATTCGCCTTTCCGAGGTGGAGGGCCTGGAGCACTTCCTTCACAGGGCTTACCTGGGGCAAAAGAGGTTCTCTATCGAGGGGACCGACATGATGGTTCCCATGCTGGACAAAGCCATCAAAGAGGCGGTGAAGACGGGAGGCAGGGAAATCGTCATCGGGATGGCCCACCGAGGACGCCTGAATGTTCTGGCTCACATCCTCGGTGTGTCCTATCGGGAGATCCTTGAGGGTTTCGAAGGAAAACCCGTGAAGGACACGGCTCTGAGCATTCCACGCCAGGGAACCGGGGATGTGAAATACCATCATGGAGCCCAAGCGGTTTTTCGGCTTCCCGACGGCTCGGAAGCCGCTGTTTGGCTGGCCCCGAATCCGTCACATCTCGAGTTCGTCAATCCTGTGGTGGAGGGGCTCGCCAGGGCCAAGCAATTCTCCGGCCCCGGAAAGGGGCGGGTGCAAGAAGTCGACGCTGTTATCCCCATCCTCATTCATGGAGATGCTGCCTTCGCAGCTGAAGGCATCGTGGCCGAAACCCTCAACTTGGCACGGTTGGACGGTTATTCCACCGGCGGCACCCTCCATATCATCGCCAACAACCAGGTGGGCTTCACCGCCGAGCCCAGAGAGAGCCGCTCCACCCGCTATTCCAGCGATCTCGCCAAGGGTTACGATATCCCGATTTTCCACGTGAATGCCGACGATCCCGAGGCCTGCCTGGCGACCGTCCGCCTGGCCATGGCCTACCGGACGCGTTTCCATGATGACGTTGTGATCGATCTCATTGGATACCGGAGGCATGGCCACAACGAGGGTGATGAACCAGCCTACACCCAACCTGAGCAATATCAGCGCATCGGATCCCACCCCACGGTCCGTACCCTTTGGGCCGAACGATTGGTTGGGGAGGGGATCGTGTCCAAAGAAGGAGTCGAAGGTCTTCAGGCAGAGGTGGCCCAGCGTCTTCGGGAAGCCCAGGATCAGGTTCGAGAGGAGCCCGATGAAAGCGCTCCATCCGAGAACGATACCGATGAGGACGAGCACCTCGAGGTAGAAACTCGGGTTCCCCTCGATGCCCTGGTTCGCCTGAATCAAGCCTCCCTCGAGGTTCCTGAGATTTTCACGGTCCACCCAAAGCTCGCCCGACAACTCCAACGGCGGCTTTATGAGTTCGGCCCAGATTTCCGTATGGAGTGGGCCCACGCAGAGACCCTTGCCTTTGCCTCCCTCCTGGAGGACGGGGTTCCCATCCGACTCAGCGGACAGGACTCGGAAAGAGGCACTTTCAGCCAACGCCACCTGGTGCTTCACGATGTGGAGACGGGTGACGAACAGATCCCTCTCACACGAATCGGCTCGGCTCGGTTCGAGGCCTACAATTCACCCCTTACTGAAACGGCGGTGCTGGGGTTCGAATATGGATATGATGTCGCGTCGAATCCGGACCTGGTCCTCTGGGAAGCACAGTTCGGCGATTTCGTGAACGTGGCCCAGGTGATCATTGACCAATTCATTGCGGCCGGACGAGCCAAATGGGGGCAATCGGCCCGCCTCACTCTCCTGTTGCCCCATGGGCATGAGGGGCAGGGGCCTGAACATACTTCGGCTCGGTTGGAACGCTTTCTCCAACTCTGTGCCGAAGACAACCTTACCGTGAGCTATCCCACGACGCCGGCCCAGTACTTCCATTTGCTTCGCCGACAGGCTCTGAGCTACCGGGCACGCCCTCTGATCGTCATGACACCGAAGAGCCTCCTACGGCATCCGAAGGCCACGTCAGCCCTTTCCGAGCTCGCTCAAGGCAGGTTCAATCCGGTGTTGGATGATCCCTCGGTTGCTGAACGTCGAGGGGAGATCACCCGCCTGGTCCTCTGCACCGGCAAGCTCTACTACGACCTGGAAGCCCACCCTCAGCGCGAATCCCTGACCCACGTGGCGGTGGCCCGAGTGGAGGAACTCTACCCCTTCGCTGGTGAAGCACTCGAGGAGCTGGTCGCGTCCTTCCCCAACCTGAAAGGGGTCGCTTGGGCCCAGGAAGAACCTACGAATCAGGGAGCCCTCTCCTTTATCGGCCCCCGGCT
Organism: Gemmatimonadota bacterium; assembly: GCA_039656355.1. Classification (GTDB taxonomy): domain Bacteria; phylum Gemmatimonadota; class Gemmatimonadetes; order Longimicrobiales; family Gaopeijiaceae; genus JABDNZ01. The sequence continues at coordinate 9,993 of JBDHMC010000006.1, forward strand.
CCGCACCGTGGTGCCCCGAAAAATTCCACTGAAACCGGTGGCCCGACCGGATCGGGCCAGCCCGGCCGAAGGCAAGGCCAAGGACCACGTGAAGGAACAGCTGAGAATCGTGGAAGTGGCGTTGGGGTTGAGGGAACGGTAAGCAAGGGCAGCCAACCTCGTTGGCTCAGCCAGCCGGCTTTGGCTTCGGGCAGTCCCCCTCAGTCGTCCTTCAGAATCCGCTCCGGTGGGTCGTCCAGGTCATCGAACTGACCCCGCTTTACCGCAACAACAAAGAGGATGGCGAAAACCGCGCCCAGAAGCACCGCGATGGGGAGGAGGAAGAAGATGGCATCCAAAGAACGTCACCTCGTTAGTATCTGGTCTTTACCTCGGTCGGCCGCCGGCCACCACTGATCCCATCGCCCTTTCCCACCACTTTTTCCACCCGGGATGCCCCCCAGATCACCATCCCACTCGAAAGGGGCATGAGGACGGCGGCGATAAGGGGATTCACCAACCCCGATGCGGCTAGGGTGACGGCTGCGATGTTGTACCCGATGGACCGGACCTGGTTCTTTCGAATGGACGCTGCTGCTGCCCCGGCGGCCTGGAACCCGGCCATGAGGGGTTGAAGGGTCGGGACGGAAATGACTCCGTCGGCCACAAGGATACTGCTCGCAGCTCCAGTGCCCATGGCAATTCCAACATCGGCCTGGGCCAATCCGGGGCCGTCATTCATTCCGTCCCCGGCGAACAGGACCCGTCTGCCTTCGTCCCTCCGGCCCCGAATCCACTCGGCTTTGTCGGTTGGATCCATCCTGGCCAAGGATTTGGCGATCCCCACATCTCCCGCCATCCGCTCTGCCACTTCCCGAACGTCGCCAGTAAGGAGAACGACCTCCCGGGCAGCGGCTTGGATCTCCTCCACAGTGGAGCGGGAATCCTCCCGGACCCGGTCCCCCAGGGTGATGGTCCAGGATTCCTCCCCTTCGCTTCTCACCAACACCTTACCAGGCCCTCCGCTCCGGATCTCCCAGCTTCGACCGTCCACCCTCCCCTGAATTCCAAATCCCGCTTCCTCGTGCACTTCTTCTGCCACGGGCAGGGCGATCCCCCTCTCGACGGCGGCCCGGGTAATGGCCCGTCCGATGGGGTGGCCACTAAACCGCTCTAACCCACTGGCTATTCGAAGAGCCTCGTCGGCCGCCTCCACTACTACAAGATCTCCCACCGTCACGGTCCCCGTCTTGTCCAAAACCACCAGGTCCACCGTCTCCATCTCCAGAAGGGCATCTCCGCTTCGGAAGAGGAGTCCGCGACGGGCAGCAGCCCCCAAACCAGCTGCTGCTGCCAGGGGGCGTGACAGGGCAAGGGCACAGGGGCAGGCCACAACCAGAACCGCCACAGCCGTGAGGAGGGCCTTCTCCAGACCGGCCACATAAAGCCACCCGAAGAAGGTCACCGCCGCGACAATCAGCGTAACCCCGGTGAACCAGGGGGCGATTCGATCGGTGAGGGCGGGTTTGACCCCTCGGTCCGCCGAAAGTCGGAGTTGATGGGCCATCTGTTGTAGGACCGTTTCCCTACCTACGGCGGTGACCCTGACCGTAAGGAAACCGTCCACCAACACCGATCCCGCCACCACCCGACTCCCCACCTGAACCTCCACCGGCTCCGACTCCCCGCTGATGAGTGCCATACGGAGGCTACCGTGACCGCCGGTAACGATCCCGTCGGCAGCCAGCTCCTCTCCGGCAGCCACGTCCATGAAGTCACCTGACACCAACTTCTCGGAAGGGACTACCTCCACCGCCTCCCCCACCCTCCTCCGAGCCGTGGCAGGAGCCGTAGCGGCCATGGCCGTCGCTGCTTCAGAAGCCCTGCGCCGTCCCCTTGACTCCAGAACCCGCCCGGCCAGGAGGAGTGTCACCAACATCCCCATGGAGTCCAAGTAGGTATCCCCGCCCGCTAAGGTCACCAGCAATCCGTGGCCGAAGAGGACCGCCACGCCCAGGGCAATCGGGAGATCCATATGGAGGACCCCGTAGCGAAGCCCGCTGACTGCACCCACAAAGAACGGCTCGGCACACCACAGGGCGATCGGTGCCGCCAGGGCCAAACTGATCCACTGAAAGAGAGCGACGTACCGGGAGTCCATCCCCCCGAGCCAGCCAGTGTAGAGAGCCGCCGAAAGCATCATGATGTTCATGGCGGCAAATGCAGCCACACCCAGCCTGATTAGGAGATCCCGGTCCGGCTCCCCCTCCTCTCCCAGGATCCGAGGACGGTATCCCAAGGCACCAATGCGCCCCGCCACTTCCCCCAGCTGGACCATCTCTGGATCCCATCGGACCCGGGCCCGGCCCGTGGCATAGCTAAGGGTGGCTTCAGCGACCCCTTCTGTCCTCTGGAGAACGTTTTCGGTGACCCACACACAGGAGGCACATCGCAACCCATCCACCCGGAGTCCGATCTCACACAGGCCGTCCTCCCCAACCGTGACGGGCACCGCATCCCAGTCTCCGGACACACCCTCCGGCCTTGGGGGATAGGCCTCTCTCTCCTGGTAGTAGGCCTCCAACCCTGCTCCCGTGATTATGGCGGAGGCCGTCTCACAGCCAGAGCAGCAGAAGACGTCCTCAGAACCCTCTACGGGAGTTCCGCAGTGGGGACACCGCGAGACGCGGGAAGAAGGGTTACCGTTCTTCGGTATGGTAGGAGGGCACAACGTCGTCAGCCCCCGAAACGGCGATGTAGATGAAGATGGCATTCACCAGGATCACGAGAACCAGACCTGCCGTGATGAGATAGGGCCAGAGCCGGTCGTTGGCCGAGTTTCCCGGCCGATCCAGATCTCCGTCAATCCCAGTCGGTGCCGGCGTCAACCGTCGCTCCCGTTTTGAAGGTGGTAGGGATGCCTATCTCCCCATCGGGAGAGACTACTCGGACCTCGATGGAGACGGTCCGGCCCACGTCCTGATCTTGGGACACCCGAATGATGAGGGGAAGGGTGCGGGTTTCGCTTGATGCGAGCTGAAAATCCGGGGCCAGAACCTCAGCCCCGGGGATTCCGTCAACGGACACCTGGAAGTTCACAGGAGTGTCTCCAGGCTTGTTGTTCGTGATCTGTACCAGATACGTGTTTCGGACGAAGCCGTCGGGGTCGAGAGTGAAGAGAGACCCCGGTACCCGGTTCACGGTGGCCTCGAACGGTAGCCGCTGTGCCATGAGGGTGAAGCCGAAGGCAGCAAGAGCCACCAGAAGACCGCCATACACCAGTGTCCGGGGGCGAAGCCGTCTCACCGTTCTTCCCTCCTGCTCAGCCTGGGAGGTGTACTCGACCAGCGTGTGGTGCCCAAGTTTGTCCATCACGGAGACGCAGGCATCGACGCACCGAGCGCACTGGATACACTCCAGCTGGAAGCCGTCCCGGATGTCGATCCCCTGAGGGCAGACCACGACACACTTGTTGCAGGCGATGCAACGGCCATCGGCTGCCGCCTCCTTCCCACCCCTTGGGTCCCCTCGAGCCGGATCGTATCCGATCAGGAGGGTCTCGTCATCAGTGAGGGCGCTTTGGAACCGAGCGTACGGGCAGAGGAAGTTGCAAAACTGCTCCCTGAACCAAGTGAAGTCCAAGTACCAGAGGAAGGTGAACGCGCCGACGAAAGAATAGGCCAGGCTCCCCGACCGTCCCGTCCACAGCTCTCGGGCAGGGGCAAACAGGCTAACGATGACCGTAGCCAGAAGGAGGGAGACGGCCAGAAAAGCGGACCACTTCGCCCCTTTCCGCCAAACCCGGTCGAAACTCCACTTCTACTTGTCCCGGAGTCTTCTCTGGGTCCGATCCCCTTCGATCCAGATCTCCAGGGGGCGAATCCAGGTCTCGAGAAAGACGGTCTGGGGGCAGGTGTACCCGCACCACAGCCGACCCCAAAGGGAGGTAAAAAAGAAGAGTGCGAAGGCCAGAAAAAGAAGGAGAAGAAGGAAGAAGAAACTGTCGGAGGCAGTGAAGATGGCCCCGAATAAAAACACCTGTCGAGCTGAGATATCGATGAGGAGGAGGGGGCTTCCCCCCACGATGATCCAGGGCGTGAGGAAAAGGGTCAGGTGTAGGGCCAAAAAGGTCCAACGCCTGAGCGTGGTAAACTTACCCTTGATGGACTGGGGGTATACCCACTCCCTGGTTCCGGAGAACCCCAGCATATGTAGGTCTATCTTTCTCGCCGGACGTCAGCTCGTCCCTGCGTCGCCGCCCTAACCGTGATCTCCGGAGCCCTCTTCGTGTTCCTCTCCGGAGCTCTCTTCGCCACCCCCCTCAGAGCCCTCCGACCCTCCCGGCCCCTGGGTGATCTCTTCCAAGGGAATACCCAACGCCTCGGCGTTCTTGGCCAGAATGTATGCGGCGGCTTGGTTGATCTGTTCGGCGCTCAGGATGGAACCCCAGGGAGCCATACCCTTCTCGGGTACGCCTTCCGTGATCGTCCGAACAACGTCCTCGGGCGTGGATCCATGGATCCACTCCTCATCCAGGAAACTCTGACCGATTCCCCCCTCGAGCTGAGTCCCATGACAGACGAAACAGTAGGTGGTGTAGACCCCTTCGCCCCCTTGGATCGCTTCAGGTGTCATTGCGAAAGATACGTCCACAGCGTCTTGGACAGGCCACCGTATGGCCGCCGCAGCCATCTCTGCCTGGAACTCCGACTCCTGGGACCGATCCCCAATGAAGTGGTAGTGGACCGCATAGGCGACAGCCCAGAAGGCGCAGAGCCAGAAGAGCCCCAGCCACCAGTCCGGAAGGGGATTGTCATATTCCTCGATGCCATCCGCCTCATCGGCGTGGCCAAGCAACCGATTCGTTTCCTTGCTCACGTTTCGTCTCCATCCGTGAACGGCATCAGGGCCGCCTCATCCATCATCGCTTTGTGTCTGGGCGTATACGCCCACCAGACCCACGCCAAAAAACTGGCCAGGAAGAAAATGGTCATGATCCCCATGAGCCAACCGAGGCTTACGCTCTCGGCCGCCAGTTCCAGGACCGGGTTCACCTACCACCCCCCTGTTGGTTCGACAGGTAGGCCTTCCCTTCACGCCCAAGGCGCTGAAGGTAGGCGATCATGGCTACGATTTCGGTATCGGCCGACGTCTGCAGGTTGTCCCCGGCCAGGCTGGTGACAATCTGCTGCCCCTGAGTTGCGAGGCTAGCGGCGACTCCATCCACATCCGCGTCTGAATAGGGAACGCCAGACTTCTTCAGGGCACGGACCGACGCCTGAATGTCCTCGGAATCGACGGTCGATGTCAGAAGCCAGGGGTAGGGAGGCATGACGCTTCCGGGGGAGGTGCTTCTGGGATCCCGCATGTGCTCAAAGTGCCAGGCATCCGGATACTTCTGACCGACCCTGTGAAGGTCAGGGCCCATCCGCCGTGACCCAAGGAGGAAGGGGCGATCGAACTGATATTCCGGCGCCCGGCTCCACTCTCCGTAGCGGAGGACTTCGGCCCGCATCGGCCGGACCCATTGAGAATGGCAGAGATAGCACCCCTCTCGGATGTAGATATCTCTCCCGGCAACCTCGAGGGGTGTATAGGGGGTCACCCAATCTCCGGTTTCCGGACCCGCACCGGCCGTGTACATGGGAACGATCTCGACGATCCCCCCAATGAGGATGGCGATGGTGGTAGCGATGGCAAAAAGCCCGCCCCGCGCTTCCAATACTCGGCGGTGGAACTGAGGGTAGCCCTTCTCTGAGCCGTGGTTCTGGTCGTCATTCGTCATGGTCGTCCTCCCCTACACCGCGGGAACCGGAGAAGGCCCCTCAATAGAGGTCGCCTTGCCCGATCCCCTGATGGTTTTCAGGAGGTTGAAGAGGAACATCACCATCCCGGTCAAATAGAGAACCCCACCCAGGAGCCTGATCCAGTAGTACGGCATCAGCCGGGCTACGATGTCCAGGAACATGGGATTCACCAACTGCCCGGCGTCATTCACCGCACGCCACTGGAGACCTTCCATGAGACCCGCCACCCACATGGAAACCGTATAGAGGACGATCCCTATGGTGGCCAGCCAGAAGTGCTGAGTGGCCATCTTCGGGTAGGCCAGCTCCCTGTGCCACAGCTTCGGCACCAACCAGTAGAGGGTCCCGAAGGACATCATCCCGACCCACCCAAGGGCACCGCTATGAACGTGGCCAATGACCCAGTTGGTGAAGTGGGCCAAGCCGTTCACGGTCCGAATCGACATCATGGGTCCTTCGAAGGTACTCATTCCATAGAAGGACACCGCCACTACCATGAACTTCAGAATCGGATCCGTCCGCAGACGATCCCATGCCCCCCGTAATGTCAGAAGTCCATTCAGCATCCCGCCCCAGGATGGGGCCAGGAGTACGATACTGAATACCATTCCCAACGTTTGGGCCCAGTCTGGAAGGGCCGAAAAGAGGAGGTGGTGCGGCCCTGCCCAGATATAGAGAAAGACCAGACCCCAGAAGTGGATAATGGAGAGGCGGTAGCTATACACCGGACGGTCTGCGGCTCTGGGGAGGAAATAATACATGAGCCCCAGGAAAGGGGTCGTAAGGAAAAACCCTACGGCGTTGTGTCCGTACCACCACTGGACAAGCCCGTCGGTCAGCCCGGCGAAGATCGGGTACGACCTGGTGAGGGTGGCCGGGATCGCCAAGCTGTTCACAATGTGCAGCACGGCGATGGTTATGACGAAGGACATGTGGAACCAGATCGCCACATAGATGTGCTTGACCTTCCGGATGGCGATGGTCCCGAAGAAGTTCCAGCCGAAGATCACCCACACCAAGGTGATGGCGATATCGATGGGCCAGATGAGCTCCGCATATTCCTTGGACTGGGTCATACCAAGTGGGAGCGTGATGGCCGCCGCCACGATGATGGCCTGCCACCCCCAAAAGTGGAGCTTGGACAGGAGATCCGAGTACATCCGGACCTTTAGCAGCCGCTGCATGGAGTAGTAGATACCCGTGAAGCAGATATTGCCGCCGAAGGCGAAGATGACCGCGTTGGTATGAAGGGGGCGTAGGCGACCGAAGGTGGTCCATGGAAGGCCCAGATTCGCAGGCCACCACGCGATCTGGAGGGCGATGATCACCCCCACCAACATACCCACCGCACCCCAGAGAACCGTCGCGCCGAAGAACTTCCGAACGATGTCGTCGTCGTAGTTCGGCATGGGCACAGCCGTCGTTCCGAACTGTGACATGAGGCTACCGGTATTTGAGTGGTGCTCGTTGTTGTTTCGTCTTGAGATTAACGTCGGGAAAACTAGGGATCTTCATGGCATCCGGCGACCCCCAAACCCCAGTTTATGGCCTTGCCCCGCGGGATTGGGGACGCGACTCTACGTCCATGTTCGGCTTCATCAACAGTGCCCTGGTAGCCGGCTTCGTCGGAAGCCTCCACTGCATCGGAATGTGTGGGGGGTTTGCCGTGGCCTGCGGAGGGCGTGCCCGGGATACTGTTCTCTGGCACGCAGGACGAACCACCACGTACGCCGTGTTGGGCGCCCTCGCCGGAGCTTTTGGATCCCTGATCCCGGGGCCTGGTTGGGTGGTGGCGATGGTCTCCGGCGTCCTTATCGCCTGGTTCGCCGCTGGACTGGCGGGGCTGGTACGGGAACCCCACGTGTCCATCCCCGGGGTGAAACACCTGGCCACCAACTTGGCCTCACGCACCAACATGGCCGCCCGTTTCGGCTTCGGCATGGCCAACGGTCTTCTTCCCTGTGGACTGGTCTACGCCTCCCTGGCTATCCCTATCGCAGCAGGTGACCCCGTTGTCGGGGCTCTGGCCATGACGGCCTTTGGGATCGGAACCATGCCCGCTCTCACCGCCGTGGCTCTGGGCCTTCGCAAAGTCGTGATGCGGGATATGCGACTGCGGCGCGTACTGGCAGCAGGGGTTTTCCTGGCGGCCATGTGGTCCATCGGGACTCGGACGGGCCTTGTGGGCAGCCACCATATGAACCACGGGCCCGGCATGGACGCCGGGCCCGAAGTGGAACTGGAAGGGCACCCTCCGGGGCATAATGCCGGAGGATGATCCAATCAGGTGAAGTCAGGAGCACTGGATCCCAGGCAATTCTCTGGGACCAGGATCCGTCCTCCTACCTCTACCTTCTCTACCTCCCGCGCCGAATCTGACCACCGGGGAAAACCACCGGACTCTCGTTCCCGTC